>DORQ01000188.1:4887-7088 GCA_003514205.1 Acidimicrobiaceae bacterium | reverse complement strand
TGCTGGCCGATTCTTGATGCTGGCTACAGATTCGCAATGAGGTGAAATGCCTCGCCGGCCTGCTTGCCAAAGGGCTGAGCGGCGGCTCTGAGATTCTCGAGTTCACGAGCGCGGAATTTCTCCAACGCCTCGGCGATCGCGGTGTGCTCAGTTCGTTCGATCCCGTAGAGATGCGTCGTTTCTAGCTGTGAAACGTGAGCCTCCAACGCGGCGGTCTTGGCCTCCCACCATGCTGTGTCGGATGGTTCTAAATGGTTTGGCTCATCAGCCTCGAAGAGGAGGAGCGATTCCGGCCGGAAGTGTGCAATTCCATGTTCGGGATAGAAATGCGGATCACGTGCAGCTACCACCGCATCTACCGTGAGGAACCCTGCAGCTCGGTGATCGGGGTGGAGGCGGTACCGTTTCCACGGGTCGTGGCCGAGCACCACGTGTGGCTGCAACCGGCGGATTTCGAAGGCAATTCTGGACACCAATCGGGGATCGGCGGTGAGAAGGCCATCGATCTCGTCGAGGAAGACCACTTCGCCGGTGGCTCCGAGTGTGGCGGCCGCGACCAGTTGTTCAGCCTTGCGGGTGCGGACCAGGGCTTCGCAATCCGCTGTTGGATCCCACGTGCCTTTGGAGCCATCGGTGCACACCAGGAAGTGAACCTTGCAGCCCGCAGCTGCCCAACGGGCCAGCGTTGCACCAGCCCAGAACTCGATGTCATCGGGGTGGGCACCAATGGCGAGCGCGACCTGAGGTACGGGCAGCGGCGCTGAGGTGTGGAGCGGCGTAGTCATCACGAAGACCCTATCCCTCGATGTAACGCTGATAGTCCTCAGGCGAGTCAATGTCGTTGGCAAGTCCACCATGGTGGATCTCGCGAAGAGAGAACCCGTTCTTGAGGGCCTGCTCGCAATGGAGCCGCCGCGAATCTGGTCCGTAGTGAAAGGTGAACTGGTGCGTTGTTTCGATTGCGAGCACGTTCGTGCCGAGGCCAAGGTGGTCGGGCACCAAGAATGAGCCGGCTTCCTCGCTCAGGAGTTCGGCGAGCCCACAAGGGTCCGCCAGGTCGCTGTGTACGCACAAAAATCGCTCCGCTCCTGCGGCTCCGGCGAACTCGAACCCGTGGGCAGCTGCTTGGTTCAGACCTTCTATTGGTGGAACCAGGCAATGCACACCCTCGGATTCGCACCACTGTGCAACCTCTTCATCCCTGCTCAGCACCGCAACTGCAGCGCCCTGGCACCCCTGGGCCTGCTGGATCACCTTGGCGGCCAGTGAGATGCTCAACACTCGACGTTGAGTGGGGCTCAGCAGCGCGGACAGCCGCGACTTTCCCGAACCGAACGAGCGGATCGGTACCACTATCTGGGTCCAGGCTGGTTCGGTCATCAGGTGACAAGATAGAGCTTCGGCGTGCGGGTCTACGCCGAGGATTGGTTTGGGGGCAACATGCGCATTCGAGTGGGTGTCATTGGTGGAGGGTCGTGGGGCACAACTGTTGCCCATCTAGCGGCCTACAACGTTCCGTCGATGTTGTGGGCGAGACGCCCAGAGACAGCCGATGAGATCAACGAAGTGCATCAGAACCGCCGATATCTGGATGGTTACGACTTGCATCCAGACCTTCGTGCCACAGCAGATCTTGGCGAATGTGTTCGCCAGGCAGATGTGTTGGTGATGGGCGTTCCTTCCCACGCGTATCGTCAGACCCTGGAGCAGGTGAGCGACCATCTTCGGGCGTGGGTCCCGATTGTGAGCCTGACAAAGGGCCTGGAAAGCGGTAGTCGGTTACGGATGAGTCAGGTCGCCAATGAGGTGGTTCCGGGGCATCCGTTCGCTGTTCTCACGGGGCCGAACCTTGCGAAGGAGATCCTCGTCGGTGACGCTGCCGCATCCGTGATCGCAACGCATGATCCCGACGTGGCTGGGCGTTTGCAGGATGTGTTCAATACGGAGATGTTCCGGGTGTACACCAATCCCGATGTGGCCGGTTGCGAGGTGGCAGGCGCTCTGAAGAATGTCATCGCGATTGCTTCTGGAATGGCGGACGGCCTCGGAACCGGTGACAACACTCGCGCCGCTGTGATCACCCGAGGACTGACTGAGCTCAGTCGCCTCGGTGCAGCGATGGGTGGAAACGAACTCACCTTTGCAGGCCTCGCTGGAATGGGAGATCTCATCGCGACCTGCATTTCACCGCAGAGCCGGAA
>DORQ01000188.1:3310-4664 GCA_003514205.1 Acidimicrobiaceae bacterium | reverse complement strand
CTGGCTGAGGAATTCGGCATCGACATGCCGATTTCCACCGAGGTGCATGGGGTGTGCCACCTGGGGCGATCAGCTGAAGAGGCCTACGCCGGACTGCTGCGGCGGGGGACCGGAGTCGAGAACGAGTCGGTCGGCTTCGACTAGCTGAATGGCGCGCTCGCCGTTAGCCTCGCTGGCAATGTCGAGCAGCCTTTTTTCCACCGATCAGCTTCAAACCGATTCTCAGGTTCCTCTCGGTGACCTTGATTCAGGCGTGCTGGCCACACTGAGCCACGGTGGGGTGGTGCGCCACCCGAGTTGGTCAGTGCAATGGTGGATTGGGGCTGAGGATCGCTGGCATCGGCCAGATGTGGAGCCCTCCACTCGGCAACGGTGGCTGAAAGCAACGCCGGTAGTCGAGAGCGTTATCAAGATCCCGAGCGGAAGTGCAGTGTGCACCACTGCGGTGGCCCGCCGTGGCGGGAGCGAGTTTCCCGGAGTTCTGTCTGAGGTGCGAAACGATTCGCCCATTCCTGTGGGGTGTGCTCGAGTCTTGGCCTCCTCTGGCGCAATGCTTGCTGATGAGCGCGGCTTGTTTTTCGAAGGTGAACAAGTGGTGAGTGTGACGAGGGGCCAGCTTCGTTTCGCCGGTGCTGAGTCACTCGATGCCCTCGCTGAGATGCTGGCGAAGGAGGAGCTGAGCACCGAGCCGGTTGCTCGGCGTGGGGGAGTGGTGGCTGTGGTAGCGCCGCTGCCTCATACCGCCACTGCGGCAGCGTTGGTGCATCCGGTCGGTGGAGGCACGAACGCAATTCTCGACCGAGCAGCCCTGCCCACGAGCGACCAGATTGTTGCTGGCTGGCAGCGTCACGTGCAGGCTGTGGGTCGGGTGCTTCCTGATGACCCTCGCGACTCAGATCAGGTCAGCCTCGCCACTGCATTCACCTTGATCGAAGCGAGCGCTGAGGCTGACACCGCAGCGGTGGCAAACTCCCTTGAGGCCCTGTGTCGAATCGGCGCATGGCCAGCGCATTCGTACCGCTGCGCCGAGCTGCTCACCGAGTTGCGGAATCGTCAACGGCTGAATGGCTCCTTTGAGGGCGAGAACCCCCTTGGCAGCACGGTTGCAGCGATTTCGGCGATGTCCGCGGCGTGGAGTGCCGGAATCAGCTATGAGTCAGGGGCGACGTTGGTCGGACCGATCGCCGCAGCGCATCACTGGTCGTCGAAGAAGCGCCGATTCGCCGAGCTCGCTGCCGTGCCACATGCTGCTGCGACGTTCCTTGCGGCAGCTGGAACCCTTGAAGATCTGGGACAACCGGAGGTTGCATCAACGCTGGTAGCGACTGCTCAGTCGCTGCGGGTCAGAAATGGC
>DORQ01000188.1:0-2969 GCA_003514205.1 Acidimicrobiaceae bacterium | reverse complement strand
GCTATTCGCTGGCATGGCCGTCGTCCTGCGCTGCTGTGGGAACTCGACCCGTGGAATCGTTCTGTTCCCGAAGAGACAGCGAGCGGGTCGGGGATTCCGACTCTTCGCGCCTCAGCGCTTGATCCGGATTGGGCTGGATCCGGCCTTCGTGGCGAGGCGTTGCTTGCGGAGCCAACACGTGCGCCGGAGTCGAGCGTTTCGTTGTCGCCCAGCGGCGGGTCGTTCAGCTAGCACTCACGCAGGAGCACATCTGGCTAGGCCTCCGCCGCCTGTCGAAGATCGGCTGGAGCGAAGCTCACCGGAAGGAGGGAGCCGTCGGAGTTGCGTCGGATCCGGTAGCCATCGGCTGTGACGGCTGCGATTTGAAAACCCCTGGCCCAGGCCTGGTCGAATCTGCGTCGCACCTCAACCACGGCTCCGACGCTGATTGGCGCGTCGGCTGCGGGCTGGACTTGAACGGGCGAGGCGAAGGCGCTGGCTCGAGTCTCACGAGTGTTGTCAACACGGTTGTCCATGATGCCCTTCCCAGAAGTCGATGATCGACCGCTGACTGACCTAATCCCCACTATCAGGGTACTCACTATTAGTGGTTTGTCAACCACCAATAGTGAACATCTTGAAATCCCGCGGGTCACACTTGAGATAGCCGCTCGGCCGCCGGAACCGATATGGTCGCATCGTGGCCATTGCCAAGACTGCTCCGACGACCCGAATAGAGCGTGAGTGCTACGCCAACGGGTCACGTTCTATCGTCGGGATGGACGAGGTGGGCAGAGGTTCTTGGGCTGGGCCCCTCACGATCGTCGCGGCGAAACTGCCACTCGACCGTCGAGTGAATGGCGTTCGGGATTCCAAGATGCTGACCGAGGCTCGCCGTGAAGAGCTCTTCGACCGAATCGCTCATTGGTGTGAGGACTGGGCGGTTGGCGAAGCGTCGGCCGCCGAATGTGACGCCCTCGGCATGTCCGCTGCCCAGAAGCTCGCTGCGCGGCGAGCGCTTGGCGGCCTTGCCGAGGAGCCATCGACCGTTCTCGTAGACGGGCCGTGGGACTTCATTGAGGGTGGCGAGTCCGGCGCTATCGAAACGGTGACGATCGTGAAAGGCGATCGCATCTCACTGTCGATCGCTGCTGCTTCGATCCTCGCAAAGGTCACACGAGACCGCCAGCTTCGAGCCGCCGATACGGAGTTCCCAGCATTCAACTTTGCATCCAACAAGGGCTACCCGTGCCCGGTGCACCAGACGGCCCTACAGGGATATGGCCCAACCTCAATCCACCGTCGAAGCTGGGCATTTGTCGACAACCTGATTTGGACCGGGTGCCATCGGGTGCCTGCTGTTGATCTCCGCCAACAGTCGAACCAAGAACGCCTCTTTCCTGACCTTGTGCTCCAGTAGGCCTTGACCGACGGGCGACGCTGGGACGAGGTCGTTCCTCGCGGGTGAATGAGAAATATCGAGGGGGAAATCTGTCACAGCCGCTATGCTTGCAAAAGTAAGCAGAGCCTGAGACCATCGAGGTTGTGATGGCGAGTTCAACCACGCAATCGATTCCAGCAAAGCGGCTCCTCCTTGTCGCGCCCGCCGAACGGCAACCTCGTGCGGATCGAGTCCAGCGTGAACTTGGTCGTTCTTCTGGTGAGCGGATCTCAGGGGAACTCGGCCGGCTCATGGTCGCGGATGCAGACGGTTTCACGGTGCTTGGTGGACGTACCGAACAAGTGCCCGCAATAGCTCCCACAGGCACTGGCGTGGAGCGCCCAGTTCCCGAATGGGTCGAGTTGAGCCAGTCTCTCAGCCGTGTATTCGCCTTCGTGGATGTGTCGGGGTTCACACGATTCACCGATCTTCACGGTGCCCACGCAGCAACGGAGGTGCTCACCCGCTTTCGAACGGCGTGTCGTGATGTCGCCACGCGGCGAGGAGTTCGCGTCGCGAAATGGTTGGGCGACGGTGTGATGCTGGTGGGCACTGAAGCGGGTGCAGTGGTGGCTTCGGTTGCCGAACTCATGCTTCGGTTCCACGGCGACGACTTCGACATTCACGCAGGTATTGCTGCTGGAACGGTGCTTTTGTTCGAAGGCGATGACTACATTGGTCGCCCAGTCAACCTCGCAGCGAGATTGTGTGAAGCTGCGGGGCCTGAGGAAACGCTCGCCGTTGGCGTTGATGACAGCCTGCCAGATTGGGTGGAGATTCTGGGAACGTTGTCCATTCCCGCCGCTGGAATTGGGGAAGTGACCAATGTTCGTCGGCTCCGACCAGCACGCGATGCCTGGGCCAGTCCGGTGCTGTCTGCTGATCACCCCTCCCAGATCCCCATCGGCAACCAAGACCTCTTCTCCGGAGGCTGACTGCGCTTCCGCAGTTCAGTAAGCTTCGCCGGTGATTCGTAGCGCATCCAAGCCGATTTTGGTGTTCTCGGTCTGGACGTTGTTTGTGTGGGCGCAGCGTGTGGTGAACGTGTTCACTGTTGCGAAGCTCACCCCAGCGGATCAGGCGGGCGCATTGGTTCGACCGATCGTCTTCACCGTCCTAGGGCTCATGTGTGGCTATGTTGCCCTTCGCCCCCAACCGGCGGTCACAACTCGCCGCGTGGTTGGCGGCGCGGCTGGCGTCACGGTGATCCAATGGCTGGTGCAGGGAGTGCTGATTGCCTTGCGGGATTATTCGACCGGCTTCATCGTGGTGCACATCGTTCTCGGTGTTGTGTCTGTCGCCGTGGCGCTGTGGGCACTACGGTCAACGGCAGGAAAAGATGAGTCTTCCGTTGATTCACCGGCGGTGGGTGGGGGACTGAAGCAACAACAGCGACCTGTCGCTCAAGGAGGACTCTGATGGAATGGGACGAGAAGGAAGCTGACGCTTCTGACACGATCGATCAACGTGGCGCGGGTGGCGGTGCTGGCGGCGGCAGTGCCATGCCCGACCTCGGTGACATTTTGGGCGGGGTTCTCGGCGGCCAGGG
>DORQ01000344.1:2639-7247 GCA_003514205.1 Acidimicrobiaceae bacterium | reverse complement strand
CAGTGGTGCATGGGCGTACGAGGTGCTCAGGCAGTGGTGCAGGTGTTCTGCGAACCCGGCGCCGCGTGGCGGGGTTTGCGCAATAGCCTGTACGGATGGACGAAGGCGAAGAATCGGGCCAGCTCGACAAGGCAGCTTCTGGCATGCCACCAGACAGAGAAACTCCCGCGCTCGCGGACGGGCTCGAGCACGAAGAGGTGGCCCTTGAGCATGGCAACGGCTGGAACGCCTACGAGACCCTTGAGCAGTTTCTGATCGAAGACGGCTGGTATCCCTCAGCGATTGAAGGAACGACGAGTTTCCGGAGCGGCTTTCGTGGCGAGAGCGGAAAGTTCCGAGTGATTTGTCAGATCAACGTCGAACTAGAACAGCTCTACTTGTACGTCATCGCCGATGTCAACGTGCCAGAGCAGGCGAGGGCACTCGCAGCGGAGTTCATCACACGAGCCAACTACGGCATGCGGATCGGCAACTTCGAGATGGACTATTCCGACGGTGAGGTCCGCTACAAGTCAAGCATCGATTTCGAGGGTGAGGTTCTCACCCGGCGGCTGATCCAGAATGCGATTGCACCAGCAGTGAGCACCATTGATCGCTACTTCCCATCGTTGATGCGCGTGGCATTCGGCGGGTCAACCCCGGCAGAGGCGGTAGCTGAGGTTGAAGGGCGTCCTCAGCAGCCAGGCGAGTAGTGGACGGGGTTCCGGCCGCCGTGAGTAGTTTCGCTCCGCAGTTGCAGCTGTCCGACTGAACGATCAGCTGTCCGACTGAAGGAGCAGCTATCCGACTGCGAGCGCGTCGAGCACGTTGAGCTTGCTGATCTTGTGTGTCGGGAACACCGACGCAACCAGACCGACTACGAGCCCAACCAGCAGGATGATTCCAAGCCGGCCCCACGGCATGGTGAATTCACCGAGGTCGGTAGCGCGGATCAGTAAGAACGCCATGAGCGACCCGGCAAGAACTCCGACCACGGTTCCGAGAATGGCTATTTGGATGGCTTCCATTCTGATCATCCGCTTCATCTCTGTTCTGGTCATTCCAACCGCTCGCAGTAGCCCGAGTTCGCGACGGCGCTCGAAGATCGCCAAGGTCATGGTGTTCACGATTCCGATCAGGGCAATAAAGACGCTCATTCCAAGCAGCGCATTCACTGCGTTGATCAGGAAGTCAAAGACTGTTCCGATGAGCTGGCCGAATATGTTGCCCTCGGCAACAAAGATGTTCGAGTAGCCCCGAAAGGTGTCATCAAGTTCCGCCTTCAGCGTCTTGACGTTGTTCGGCTGAGCCGTCACCAATGCAGTGGTATCGCCAACCGTTGGATCAAGTTTGGCCAACGTTGCTTTCGAAACTATGGAGCCGGTCAGAAAGGAGTCGAAGGAGGGCTCAATCGTCGCGGTGACACGCAGGGTGATGGGTGCGCCTTCTAGGTTGGTGAACGTCACCATGTCTCCCACCACTGCATCGGTGGTGGTGGCATCAATGGCAATTCCTTCACCGAGTTTGTCGAGGGAGCCGGCAGAAGTCTTGATGCCCACTGCCCTCAACTCCTTGGGGTCGCCAGCGCTAATGGAGGCAGGGTGATCGTCAATTCGAACTTGAAGTTGTTGGAGGCGAGCGACTGTCTTGATCCCATCGAGGGCTGCCACCTTGTCGAGGGTTCCCTCAGGAAGGTTGCCTTTTGCTGTCGCTATAATGAAGTCAGCAGTGCTGAATTCCGCCACGGTGTTGGTGGCGTAGGTCCGCAGGCTTTGGCCGGCCACCGTCACGAGCGTGACCAAGAAGAGGCCGAGCACCAACGCGTTCGTGGTTGCACTGGTCCTTCTCGGGTTTCGGCCGATGTTCTCAGCAGAAAGTCGGGCGGAGATCCCCAATGGGCGGCACACTGCGCGGGCAACAGTCGCGAATCCAAGAGCGAATGCGGGACCCATCAGCACGAGCCCGAGGAAGAACAGGAGTGCTCCCAATCCAACGAGCCAGCCCGATTTGGAGATCATTGCGATGATGCCGAGTACCACCAAGGTGGCGGCAATGATTGAGCGAACTCGGGGAAACTTCCGTGATTCTGCTGCGCTCGATCGCATGGCATCCACTGGTGCAGTGGTTGATGCACGTAACGCAGGAATGAGTGCTGCGAGGAAGGTGACGATGGTGCCAGCCAGCAGACCTCGAATCAGAATATAGGGGGTCAGGACAATGCTGGCCGGTGGGAGCCCGAGATCGAGTGCCGTCAAGATCGCCCCGATTCCAGCAGTAATCGCCGAGCCGAGAAGAATCCCCAGGATCGAGCCGAGGATGCCGATCAGGAGGCCCTCGATCGCCAAGGAACTCCATACCTGCAGCGGTGAGGCGGCAATGGCCCTGACAAGGGCGAGCTCTCGGGTGCGCTGAGTGACCACAACGTTGAAGGTGTTGTAGATCACAAATCCGCACACGCCGAGAGCGAGGAGCGCGAACCCGGTGAGTACAGGTCTGAGCACCTTCAGAATCTCCGCTGACTGGGCTTTCTCCTCGGTTCGGAATGCGGTGCCGGTCATTACCTTCAGCGGCTTGTCCGCCAAGGCCGTGGAGAGGTTGGCGCGCAGCTGAGCGTCGGTGACGCCCTCTTCAGAGGCGACCAGGACCTTGATGTAGCTCTGGGAACCGTCGCCACTCAGTGAATACACCCAGGGCTCAGCGGCCATGATGGTGCCGCTGGCATCGAGTGCGTCAACGGTGCCAAATGCGGTGATTCCGACAACAGTGACCTTGGCAGGACCCTGTGTAGTGCTGATCTCGATCTTCTCGCCGACCGTGACCTTCTCATCCTCAACGGTGCCTCGATCAAGCGTGATCTCGTTGGCCCCGCGGGGGGCTCGACCCTCGATGATCTGCACTGGGTTGAGCTCTTCGTTGTTGACCCAGTTTCGAACCGTTGGGCCCTGGGGGCCGAACATCCCCGGCTCTTCCTTCTCGCTGGACTCGGTCAGAATCTTTGTGAAGCCGCGGTATTCGCCAACGGCAGAGCGAACTCCTTCGACGCTGAGAATCTCATCCAACGTGCTGGCAGGGAGACTCGCGCGTTGAAACCCACCCTCGTCATCGGCGCCCCTCGGTGAGATTGCTGCGGCAACTCCGGCGTACTGCTCGTCGATCTCGCCGCCCAATGAGCGCTCAATGGAGGTGGTCAGCATCGTTCCGGCTGTGAGGAATGCCACTCCCGTGGCAATCGCGATCAGGGTGGCTACGAAACGAGAAATGTTGCTTCGAACACTACTGAGTGCAAGCTCGAACATGTCACTGCCTTCCGAATTGCTTCATACGCTCGAGGATGGAATCTGGCGTTGGGCTCAGAATGGAATCCACAAGTCGACCATCAGCGAGAAAGATCACCGAATCGGCGTACGCGGCGGCCATCGGGTCATGGGTCACCATCACGACGGTCTGACCGCGGGACCTCACGGCGTTTCGGAGGAACTGCAGGATCTCGCCGCTTGAGCGCGAGTCGAGGTTGCCAGTTGGCTCATCAGCGAAAATGATCGGTGGGTGTCCAATGAGCGCTCGGGCCACGGCAACGCGTTGTTGCTGGCCTCCCGACAGCTCCTTTGGCTTGTGGTCCAAGCGATTGCCGAGGCCAACCATCTGGACGACTTCATCGAACTCGCCGGGAGCGAGGGTTCGTTTGCCGAGCTTGATCGGCAGCATCATGTTTTGCCGGGCGGTCAGCGAAGGAACCAGGTTGAACGACTGGAAGATAAAGCCGACATAGTCACGGCGTAAGAAGGTGAGCTGTGTCGGATTGAGATTCGTGATGTCTTGGGTTCCGAGAAGGACTCGACCACCGGTGAGTTCGTCGAGTCCGGCAATGCATTGCAACAGGGTGGACTTCCCCGAGCCCGAGGGTCCCATGATTGCAGTGAACTCGCCTCGACGGAGTCCTACGGTGACTCCATTCAGCGCTCGAATCTCCTCATCGCCAGTTCCGTAGATCTTGTACGCGTCGTACACCGAGGCTGCGAACTCGCCCTGTGCTGCGGGAGCGAGTTCGGACTGTGAGAGGGTCGTCACCGAAGGTCCTTTCGAAGGGTTCAGGGCCGGAAGAACCATACTCGTGAACGAGGCTCGAACGGGGCCACCTACATCTGCGTGTGTTCGGGTGCGTTGCTAGCGCAGGGAGCCCAACAGAGCCCAGGCCTGATGGATGGTTGGCACGCTCAGCGTGGGGTGAGGGTCATCTTGTGGCTGAGAGCGGCCGTGGCTGATCCAGATGGTGCTGCAGCCAAGTGTTGCTGCTCCGCCAATGTCGTTGATGAGGTTGTCGCCGATCATCCAGGTGTCAGCAGCGGTGCACCCTGTTTCGTTGAGTGCCCGTTGGAAAATCGCAGGGTCAGGTTTTCGAACACCCACGGTCTCTGAGACGAGGATCACCTCGAAGAAGGAGCGGACGCCGAGTCGGTCGATCTTTCGGTCCTGTCCCGTGGATCCATTCGTCACGATTCCAAGCAACCATCCATCCCTCCTCATGGTTGCCAGCTCGCGCTGCAGCACCGGATCCTCCGTGTATGACTCGTGGGAGGTGTGCTGATACAGCTCGACCAAGTCGGCGGCAGATTCATGGAGGCCGAGGCG
>DORQ01000344.1:0-2530 GCA_003514205.1 Acidimicrobiaceae bacterium | reverse complement strand
CGAGGCGTGGAGTAGTCATGTGGGCAGGCCAGGGGCGGGAGACTTATGAGCAGCGGGAGACAGGTGGCTAGCCGGGGGACTTGTGAGCAGCTGGAACGTGGTCAGGGGGTGTGCCGTGCACTGATGCTGGCAACCTCGGGCGGAACCTCCGGCAGAAAGTCAGTTGCCCGTTGGCGCAGCAGGTGATCTGCGAGTGTGAGGCACACGGCTGCTTCGACAAGTGGTATTGCTCGGGGAAGCACACATGGATCGTGTCGGCCCTTCGCGCTCACGGTTGTTGACTCGCCGGATCGTGTGACGGTTTCCTGTTCAGCCGCAATGGTTCCAGTGGGTTTGAATGCAACGCGCAACACAATGTCAGCACCATTGGAGATGCCACCTTGGATGCCCCCTGAGTGGTTCGACGTGGTGCGCGGTTGGCCATGCTCGCCTGGGGCGAAGGGGTCGTTGTGTTCCCTACCGGTCATTGTTGTGGCGCCGAAACCAGCTCCGAATTCAATGCCTCGGGAGGCTGGAAGCGACAGAATGGCCTTGGCGAGGTCAGCCTCAAGTTTGTCGAACACAGGCTCGCCCAGACCTGGTGGGACTCGGCGAGCCACGCAGGTCACGATCCCGCCCAGCGAGTCGCCATTGCGCCGTGCCTGTTCGATCGCCTCAGTCATGGCCGCGGCATGTGTCGGTGACGGACATCGAGTCGGGTCGGATTCAACCTGAGCGAGTGTGACCGTTGCGCTGTCGATCTCGGCGCCCGCATCGATGGTGTGGATTGATGAGACCCATGCGAGCACTTCAATTCCACACGCGGTGGCCAGAAGTTGTCGGGCGATGGATCCGCCAGCCACGCGACCAATGGTCTCCCGGGCCGAGGCGCGACCTCCGCCAGCGATGGTGCGGATTCCATACTTGGCGTCGTAGGTGAAATCAGCATGCGAAGGGCGATAGAGCTCGGCCAGATGCTCATAGGCGCCGGAGTTCTGGTCGTTGTTGCGCACCAGCAACGCGATTGGTGTGCCCGTGGAGTATCCCTGGTGGAGTCCCGACAGCACCTCCACCTGATCGGACTCGTCCCGCTGAGTCACCAACCGGCTCTGGCCGGGACGCCTGCGATCAAGGTCGGCTTGGATGGCATCAAGGGACACCGCAAGTCGTGGGGGACAGCCATCGACCACGACGCCAACCCCGCCCCCATGTGATTCGCCAAAGGTTGCGACGCGAAACAGCACACCGCTGTGAGAAGTCATAGCTCCAGTATGGCGGGATGAGCCAGCATGGAGTGACTTCTCCGGATCCCTTGAGGCCGGTCGACTCCTGCCGATAAGACCTCTGTGACGAGTGCTGCGCCGCGGGCGAACAATAAGCAACGCAACCGAGAATCTCCGAATGAACCCCGAGATGCAGTCTTTGAGCCAATCTCATTTGACGCTGCGTCAGGTGGTGAAGAGCCGCCGCCAACTGATTCCCCACATCGCCACTCCACACTCAAGCGACTGAAGTGGCTGTGGGCGAGATCGCTGGCAATGCATTGCATGCTGCTTGCGGTGGTGCTTGGCATCGTTCTGCTGGTCACCAACACCGGCCAATTGGTCAGCGCTGATGAAGGAGCGCTGCTCAGCCAAGTCAAGATCCTCTCAGACACCGGCGAATGGGGGGCCGTTAACCCCTCGCCAACCATCGACCCAGAGGGAACCTGGTTTCCGCTCGATCTCACCGAACAGGTGGATGGTCGCTTCTTTCCGTTCGCCAAACGTCCGGTCTACGCCGCAGTGTCCTTCCTCGCCTACGAGGTCGGCGGTTTGCGTGGCGTGCTGTCGCTCAGCACCATCGGCACGTGGTGTGCTGCGGTCCTGGGGGCCCTCATCGCTCGCCGCCTACGCCCGGGTACCGAACGGGCTGTGCTGTGGTTTGTGGCGCTCGGAACTCCGCTGTTCTTCGATTCATTCTGGGCCATTGGGCATTCACTCAGTGCAGCCTTCGCCACACTTGCGATCTACGGGCTAGTGCGAGCGAAGCAGGATCGAACGCTCCTACCGCTGTTGTGTGTACTTGTTGGTGTGGTGGGTGCTGCATTGCTGAGGAGCGAAGGCGTGCTCTTCGGTCTTGCCCTTGCCGGGGGCGTAGTTGTCTGTCCCTCGCGAACCCTGAGTTGGAAGCAGCGTCTCGTCGGAGTCGGGATCGCCGGCGCAACGGTTGCGACCTATAAGTTCGACACCCTTCTGCATCGCTTGGCTGTCGGTTCCGGCTCAGTTAAAGACTTCAAGATGATTGACCCGGAGACCGATTGGCTCACTGGGCGCTTCATTGGGTTTGGGAACTCCGTCCTGCGGCCTCAGCTGCTCGGAACACCAGCACGCGGGCTTGTGGTGCTGGCTGCTGTCTGTTCGCTGCTGGCTGCAGGGATCTACCTTCGCAAGCGCCCAACGGAATCACTGATGATCTGTGTGGGCTCCATCATCGCAGCAGCGTGCGCACTGTCCGTGCTGGTGCTGTGGCGAATGCTCCCAATTCCGGGACTGTTGCCAGCGGGCGTCCT
>DORQ01000034.1:17454-18114 GCA_003514205.1 Acidimicrobiaceae bacterium | reverse complement strand
CTGCCCTGGGAGGGCGTGCCGACCAGCCTCGTGCGGATCGATCATGACGCCTCACGAGTTGTCGATCACTGCTTCGTTGCGACTGACCTCTTCGGATGGACACGAACATTTGTTCCCCACAACGGAACGGCAACTGGAGGTGCTGCAGGTCACGTGGTGGTAGTGGTCTTTGGCGATCAGCCAGGTCCGAACTCAGTGGGCACCGAATTGTGGATCTTCGATGCATCGAATCTGGCACAAGGACCAGTGGCCAAACTTGGCAGAAGCGACCTCAACATGCCGTTGACGCTTCACTCGGTTTGGCTCGACTCGTTACACGTCACACGGCCTCCGTCCCGCGTGGATGTTGCGAAGGAGCTCACCGAACGGGCGACAACGTGGAGCTTGGACCCCTCAGTTCTGGGAATTCTGCGCTCCGAGGTCCTTCCTGCATACGAACGGTCAGTGGTCTAGCTTCCACTGCTTCGGAGGCACTCCGGTAGGCTCTTGGCACCATGGCTCCCTCGACATCAACTCCTAGGTCTGAGCCCACGAAGAGCCCGCCATCCTCCTCGACTCCCCAGCATCCACAGAAGCAGGCGTTGATCCTGCTCGTCTGTGTGACGCTGTTGATCGTGATTCTCGCCGCCATCAGCACCTTCGGATAATGACGTCCAACAC
>DORQ01000034.1:12866-17311 GCA_003514205.1 Acidimicrobiaceae bacterium | reverse complement strand
GAAGATCACCTCACGTTGAGCGATTACCTGCAGAAGATCCTGACGGCCCGCGTCTACGAACTAGCTGTTGAGACGCCAGTTGACCCCATGCCACGGTGTTCGAGCCGGGTTGGAAGCACCCTGCTTCTGAAGCGGGAGGACTTTCAGCCCGTCTTCAGCTTCAAGATCCGCGGCGCTCTCAACAAGATCGCTTCCCTCGATGCCCCAACTCGCACTCGCGGCGTGATCTGCGCCTCAGCAGGAAATCACGCACAAGGGGTTGCACTGGCTGCGGCCCACTTCGATGCTCCAGCGACCATTGTGATGCCAGTCACCACTCCGGCGATGAAGGTGTCTGCGGTACGGGCACTCGGAGCGACAGTGGTTCTCAAGGGCGAGAGTTATGCAGAAGCAGCAGCCCACGCAGCGGAGCTCCAAGTAGCGCACGGTGCTACTCCAATTCACCCCTTCGATGATCCGCTGGTGATCGCCGGCCAGGGCACCGTCGCCGTTGAACTCCTCCGTCAGATCCCTGGCGACTTGGATGCAGTGTTCGTGCCGGTGGGCGGCGGTGGATTGATCTGCGGGATGGCCGCCTATATCAAAGCAGTTCGCCCGGAGATCCGAGTTGTGGGAGTTCAGACCGTGGACTCCTGTGCGATGGCTCAATCATTGGAACGGGGTGAGCGAGTCACCCTTGATGAAGTGGGGCTCTTTAGCGACGGGACAGCTGTGAAAACGGTTGGTCGTGAGACGTTCCGTCTCGCCACGCAGCTCATCGACGACATGCTGCTCGTGTCCAACGACGAGGTGTGCGCGGCGATCAAAGACATCTTCGAGGACACTCGAACCATCTGCGAACCCGCTGGGGCATTGGCGCTCGCTGGGATGAAGCGCTACTCCATGGCCCAGAGCAGCCCCCTCACGTTGTGCGGAATCGCAACTGGAGCGAATATGAACTTCGGGTCACTCCGATTCGTTGCAGAGCGTGCTGAGGAACGTGAAGCCTTGCTGGCCGTCACGATCCCCGAACGACCAGGGAGCTTCAGGATGCTCGCGAGTCTGCTCGGGGAGCATTCGATTACCGAGTTCAACTATCGAATGAGTGACATCTCCGAGGCACATGTCTTCGTCGGAGTTGCTGCTGACAACTCGGCTGAGATCGCGTCGATCCTCTCCAACCTGGGTGCCCATGGTTTCACTGCCCTCGATTTGTCTGACAACGATCTAGCAAAGGAACACCTGCGCCACATGGTGGGCGGACGCTCCGCAGCAGCCGATGATGAACGCCTCTACCGCTTCTTGTTTCCTGAGCGGCCAGGTGCGCTATTGCGCTTCTTGGACGCAATGCAGGCCGATTGGAACATCAGCCTCTTCCACTACCGAAATCAGGGCTCAGATGTGGGGCGGGTCCTGGTGGGTATCCAGGTTCCTTCGGCGAGCGAGCCAGCGTTCGAAGCATTTCTTCATACCATCGGCTACCCGAATCACTCCGAATCAGACAATCTCGCATACCAACTGTTTCTGCGGTAGCGGGCTTGCGGGTGCCCTGAGGGCCTCGGGCGTCGGGTGCTCAACTGAAGGACCAGGCCGATACCAGTGACGGCCCGACATGGCCCGCCCAGATCTTGTCTCCGGGCAGATCACTCCCAGCAGCGGAGGCAACCATCAGCGGGATCAGATGCTCCTCACGGGGATGTGCGCTGCGACCCGTCGGCTCATCCTCCCAGGCATTGAGTCGGGTGCGCCGGTGGCTCCCAGGCCCGCGTAACGCCTCGTCAAGATAGCGATCAAACTCCAGAGAGCCTGGCGCCGAGCCAGTCAGTTCGCTCAGATTGTGATAGCTCATCCCGCTCCCAATGATGAGCACGCCCTCCTGGCGGAGCGACCGCAGCGCGGCGCCAATTCGACCGTGCTCCTCAGCGTTCAAGCCCGCGTGAAGCGACATCGCCACGAGCGGGATTTCGGCCTCCGGATACATGACCTTCAGCGGAATGAACACCCCGTGATCCCAGCCGCGTACGCTGTTCGGTTCCGCGGGAATTCCCGCCGTGCTCAGCAGTTCAATGACCCTGTCTGCCAGCTCAGGAGAGCCTGATGCCGGATAGGTCAGTGAGTAGGTCTCCTGGGGGAAGCCGTAGTAGTCAAACAACAAGTCATGATGAGTGCCGCTCGACACCTGGACGGTCTCGGCCTCCCAGTGCGCTGAGACCACCACAATGGCGCGTGGCTGTTCCGGCAAGCTCGAGGGTAAGGCAGCGAGGAATTCCTTCATTGGATCGAAAAGTTGAGCCATCGGACCCTGCATGAAGAAGGCTGGGCCACCACCGTGTGGGAGATACAGGGCCGGCATCACTGCCGCTGCTGGCGTTGAGGGTGGGGTTGAGATCGAGTTTGAGGAAGTCACTATTGCCTCTAGGTGCGGGGGCGTTCGAGATCACTCAGCTGGAGTTAGTGGAGCGACGGGTCCATGTGAATTGGACCGGTTCCCGCACTGAGCGGCGCACCAGTCCGCCGAGATCGAACAAGCAGAATCTCTGCAACTACTGCAATCGCCATTTCCTCTGGAGTATTCCCGCCGAGATCCAGACCAATGGGCGCGTAGATCGACGCAATCTGTTGAGGAGTCGCTCCCACCTCGGCGAGCTCGGCACATCGTTGTGCGTGTGTGGCGCGGCTTCCCATTGCACCGATGTATCCAACAGAGGTGTCGAAGGCGCTCATGAGTGCGGGAACATCGAACTTGTTGTCATGTGACAACACACAAAGTGCGTCCGCACCGCACAGCGCTGGGGAGATGCTCTCCAGCATTCTGTGCGGCCAGTCAACAATGACCTCATGGGCGGTCGGGAAGCGCAGGTTGGTCGCAAAGGTGGCGCGCGCATCGACCACGATGACGTGGAACCCCACGAGCGCCCCAACCGTCGCTAGGGCGGCCGAGAAATCAGTGGCGCCGATCAGGATCAGACGTGGTGGCGGTTTGAAGGACTCCCAGAAGACCTCAGTTCCGTCGGTGAGTGTTGCACAACGTGTTTCGCCAGCCACCAACACCGCCACACCACTGGCCAGACACTCCGAGGTCAGCGGAAAATCCCCGCGACTGGCCACGACGGTTCCATCTATGGCGAGCAGCACCTTTGACCCAACTCGTGATCCGGTCACCACGGTGCCGAGCACTCGTTCATGTCCGTCACGAATCGTGCCACGTAGCTCATCGAACAAGGAGGTCATTGGAGCCAGTCGAACACTTCGATAAAGACCTGCACAGTTCCACCGCAGGTCAGGCCGACACTCAGCGCCTCGTCATCGGTGAAGCTGAAACGAACCAGACTGGGCGTACCTGTGTCGAGCACCTTCAATGCCTCCGTGACCACCGCGCTCTCCACACAACCCCCTGAGATCGAACCAACGACGACGGAGCCTGAACTCACCGCCATCGCAGCGCCCGGCAATCGTGGGCCAGATCCAACAACTGTGACCAACCGCGCAACTGCACAGGCAATGCCTTCCCGATGCCAGTTCTCCAATGAGTCCAACAGGTCACGCACGGAGCAAGCGTAGCGTCCTCGATGTATGAGTAGCCGTTGCGCTGATCCGTCCGGTTGGCCGGTACCGTGAGTCGGTGGACACTCAGACCATTGCCGCCGCCTCGCTCTGCGCGTTTGTCGGATGTCTTTGCATTTCACCCACCCACTTCGCAGTCCTGGCACTCCTGAGGCGTGCTGGTCGTCAGGCCGAACTCAACCCAGCTTCAGACGATGCTCCAACTGGGAGTCCGCAGATCCAACAATCCACGCTGGCGCCGCTTGCCGTTGGGCTTCCAGCTGGTCTCGTGGCTCTGTACTTCAGTGTGGGCTGGGGGCGTGGACTCCTCCTGGTCTGGTGGTTGATCCCGTTCGCACTCATGGTCGCAATTCTCGACTCCCGAACACGCAAGATTCCCAACCCGTTAACCCTTGGTGGAGCGATTCTGGCGGTGGTGATGGGAACCCTGGCATGGGTGCTTGGGCCAGATGCCGATGCCACTGTCACCTCCTGGTCCGGCGCTGTTGGATGGAACCCAGCGATCAGCATCGATCCCAGCCGCCTCGCAGTGCACGGCATCCTCGGAGCGCTCGTTCTGTCCTCGCTCTTCGCAGTCGGTCACTGGTACCGGCCAACGGGTATTGGTCGTGGCGATGTGAAGTGTGCCCTCGTGTGTGGTGCGGCGCTTGGAATGATTGATCCAATCATTCTTCCCTGGGCGACATTGCTGAGCTCTGCCCTGATGGCGACAGTGACTGGCCTCGCTGTGGTTGGACGACGTGGCGGACTCGCGTTCGGCCCGTTCCTTGGCGGCGCAACTGTTGTGGTGCTGTGCTTCCAACAGCCGATCCTCGCCCTGCTCAGACCGCTCCTTGGCGCGACGTAACTGGATGCTGATGCACCTGCAGAATGCCCGCGGACGCCAGCAGGACGCCAGCAGG
>DORQ01000034.1:7420-12753 GCA_003514205.1 Acidimicrobiaceae bacterium | reverse complement strand
GACGCCAGCAGGACGCCAGCAGGAATGTGCCGTTCGTTCAGGTTTCCGGCACACTAGAGCGATGGATCACCTCGAAGCGGATCACCACATCTCCACGTGGTTGACCCTGCTCGCAGCCCACCAGGGAACCGACCTACTTCTCAACGTTGGATCGCCACCATTCGTGCGAGTCAATGGATTGCTCTACGCGCTCCCAGACAGCGATCTACTGACAGAGCCACTCACCGCTGCGATAGCCCAACGGCTGATGCCCACCAGCGTGTATGAGCGCTTTCAGGAGACCTGGGAGGCGGACTTCGCGTTTGACTGGGGCGAAGGTCATCGTCTTCGAGCGAATGCGTTCCGTCAGCGCGGCAGCGTTGGTCTCGCACTTCGGCTACTTCCCTCTGCGATGCCAACCTTTGAATCGCTTCGTCTCCCGCCAGCAGTTCCCAGCCTGGTCAACCTGACTCAGGGTCTCATTCTGGTGACTGGCCCAACTGGGTCAGGCAAGACCACCACGTTGGCGGCGCTGATCAACCGAATCAATGAGACTCGCCAATGTCACATCATCACTATTGAAGACCCCGTGGAGTATGTACATCGGCCTCACCGGTCGATGGTGACCCAGCGGGAGGTTGGGATCGACACCAAGTCGTTCGCTGCGGCACTTCGGGCTGCGCTTCGAGAGGATCCTGATGTGATTCTGGTGGGTGAGCTTCGCGACCTTGAGTCAATCCAACTGGCCATGACGGCAGCCGAGACCGGGCACCTCGTGCTGGCCACCTTGCATACCAACGATGCATCCCAAACTGTCGATCGAATCGTCGATGTGTTCCCTGCTGATCAACAGAATCAAATTCGCACCCAGCTTGCGGGCACACTCTCAGCGGTCATCGCCCAGCGCCTCCTGCCGCGAATCGGTGGCGGTCAGGTTCCTGCCTTCGAGGTGATGATGGCAACCACCGGTGTGCGAAACCAGATCCGTGAGGGCCGTACGCAGATGCTCCGAAACATCATTCAGACCGGATCAAGTGTGGGCATGGTGGTGCTTGAAGCATCACTCATCGAGCTGGTCAACAATGGTGAGGTCGATCCTGCTCACGCCGCAGCGGTTGCCTCGCATCCAGCTGAGCTGCTTGGCACCGGTTCGCAATAGCCGCCGCCCGGTCAGTGCATTGGCCGCTTCTCGAAGTGAAAAGACCGCAGGGGAGCACCAGCCTGAGCCGGCACTCCCCTGCGGTTCACACTCCGAATATCAACGCCCGAAAGCAATGACGGCGAAGCGATACTGCACGCTCGGAACCTAGGCGCCGATTGTGGTTGCCACGGTGTAGGCCGAACACGCAGCGCTCGGGGTGATGGTGTAGGACGTACCGACACCCGTCGTGATGCCAGCCTTGGTCACTGGGCCATAGATCGTGACCGCAGCGGGTGGATTACCAGCCTGAACCGCACCAGCAGTTGTGAGTGTGTGGTACCGACTTGGCGAGGCAATGGCAGCCGCATCCTCGCCGAGGAAGCCTTCTGCCTGCAGCGTCTGGATGCTTGCATACGCGGCAATTGGCTCCGCGATGTTTGGTGCCCGGAACACACGCGCGTTAGCTGAGAAAGCTTCCTCAGCCTGCTTCAGGGTACGCATGTCCTGCTTGCACGCGGCCTCTTGACCTCTGTCCTTGATACCGTTCACGGACGCTACGACGATGGCTGACAACACCGCCAGGATGACGATGACCACCAGGAGCTCGACAAGGGTGAAACCTGATTCACTCTCGACCGCAACCCCACCAGTATCGAGTGAGCGAGAACGCCTCTCTGATCTTTGCATGTAACTACTCCTCCATTGTTGTGTTCCCCGACTGCGCTGTGCAGCCTGGTTCTTGACGGTGCGAAAGCTCATAGTGAGTCCTCGCATCCGTTCGGTTGCGCCACAAGGGCGTCGATTGCGGGCTTGAAACAGGACGACCACGTCACCTGCGAGGTTCCGATTGGCCCGATCGTCACTCGAGATTCCTGCCGAAGAACAGGTGTCGCACTGGAGCCAACCGGAACGAGCTCTGAGCCGTCTCGTACCTCGGCCAACAGGATGACGGTGAGGTCACGGTGGTCTGCTTGCACCAGCGGAATCGCGCCACCAGCGAAGGTGAAGGCCTTCGAAGCCAGGAGGCCCGCAGCATCCACTCGCCCGTGGACGAACGGAGATCTGAGGTCGCCACCGGCGCTGATCAGGATGGGCGAGTCTGGCATGTAGATGCCACCGTCAATGCGAACCTCGGTCGCAGAGGAACCCACCAGCGAGGAGTCGGAGGACTGCAGCACCGCACCGAGGCACATGATGGGAACTGGATCCGGGAGAATCAGCAGATCGAAGAACCCCAGCGAGAATGCGAAGGTGCTCTTTTCAACCGTGATCACTTTGCAGCCGCCCGTGATGCGGTTCGCGGGAATGTAGCCAGTGTCGGAGGCCCGCTGCTGGTACATCGCGATCGGCCAGTCATTCGGGTCTGCAGAGTTTCGAGTGCCACACAGGTGAAGCACGCCGCCCGTCTCGGTGTGCTCGAAGTAGGCCCGCCAGCCGAACGCGAAGAGCACTCCGGGCTGGTCGGTGGCGCAGATCATCGGCGGCCCTGCGGCTCCCACTCCTGGGCCTTGGGAGGCAGTGAGGGCGAGGTTGAGGTTGGCTGCGTTGCTTCCACCACCAAGGTCCTTGGGAGTGCCACCAACCACGACTGTTCCCCGACGACCGTCCATTTTGAGGCCGCCGTCGGAGGTGTTGAAGGTGAATGAGTAGGCGCCGGGGGAGAACCAGACAATGGTGTTGATGCAGTTCAGCAGCGTGTTCAGCATCGGCTGCTCGGCATTGCCATATCTCCCGGGGTAGAGCGTCACCACTGGCAGCGCTCCCGGCGTGCCCGGTGTTGGACAACTGCTCTGACTTGGTGGCGGTGCCACTGCGAGCCCCGGTGGAAGTGGAGAGACGGGGGGCGGGGAATCCCAGCCGGCGGGGAGCGGCTGTCCGCAGGTTCGGACTGCTCCTGTCACGGGTGGACACGGGGCTGCGGACTCTTGGCGGTAGTCGCCGCCGTCGAGCAATAGTCGACCGACTCCTTCGGGCAGCATCCGCGCACTTCGCTTGACTCGCACGTCTCCAGAAATGGGGATCGATCCACCAAGATCGGCACCACAGTCCTCGACTGCTGAGGCAAGGATCGCCAGCGCCTGGAAGAAGTCCAGCCCCGCGAGCCGTGCCTGCAAACACTGGCCGAAGGAATCAAAGTCCAAGAGGTTGAACCCGAGCAGACCATCGAAGCTGTTGAAGGTGTACATCAGAGCGTCGAGGATGGGCGATGGGCTCGGGTTGATGATGCCAACTGAGTTCACGACACTGCCGTGAAGCGCTAGCGCCACATCAGCGGGAGAGCCGGCTCCGCCGTTGCCGCCGCCACCATTACCGACCCCAGCTCCGCCACCTGCAGTGATCCGGTAGCACCGAACTGTCACCTCGTCGTTGTTGATCTGCATCGGCGGAACGAGTTGCGCAGCGGGCACGTGGGGGACCGCGTCATGCAGCGGACACGTGGACGCAAGGCCGGGAGTTCGCTCAAGCAGACTGATTGCGGCCTGGATCGCACCGTCGGCCGATTGCTGGCCGTCCTGGGACGTTCGAGCCTGTTTTGATTGCATCAAGGTCGAGATGCTGGCGGGTATCGCCACACTCATCATCAGGCTGAGCAAGAGGATCGCCAGCACCGCGTGAATGAGTATCGTCCCCGATTCAGTGGACACCGACGTGTGCCGGCAACGGTTCCGCATCTGGAGCTTTGAGTCGGTGCGGCTCATATCATCGTTCCTGCGAGTGTCACTTCACCCTGAGCTGGAGTCTCAATCCGAAGCCGCAGCCCTTCCGTGGAGACACTGAGATCCCGATGTTGCTGGAGAACTGGCTGCATGGTGAGCACGGCGTCACTGATCAATCTCGTCGGAGTGCGCGGGACTGCGGCCTGAGAACCTCTGCAATTGACACGCCACAGTGAGTTTCCTGAGGAGCTACCCGTATCGAGTGGGTCGGCCAGGAAGTACTCCACCCGTTCGGTGTCCACCACCACCAGATCTCCAGGCGCATACGGGTCCTGGTACAGATCGGTCGTGAAGGTGCCGATTAGCTGGGGGGTCCCAGCCACCGAGCCGGGGGGAATGGCGCAGCTCGGTCCAATCGCAATGAGCGGCACCGCTGCAGCGCTGGCCGATCGCGCGTCGCTATTGAATCGAACTCGGGTCAGCGTGAGCTGATTCGCAAAGTCGTCACGCGCGACGTTCTCCCGACCCCACACGATCGACTTGCCCAGCAGGATGCCGATTCCTCCAAGCAGGATGGAGGAGATGGTGAGGGCGAGCACCAATTCGACCAAGGTGAATCCTGCCTCGGACCGCGACGCGCTCGGCGCGGAGGCGCTGGAGCTGGGTCCCCTATTCGCCATCGCGCTTCACGATTTCCTGTTCGACAGGCGCACTGCGAGTTGAGGTCACAGTGATTCGGATTCGCTGCGTCCCAGAGTCAATGCCAGGACAACTCGGAAGGAAGGCTCCCGTGCCGAGTGGATCTTGGAATTCAACTGAGGCGACCCTCACGTTGAAGCCCGGCTCGATCATCAGTCCGGTCCCACTTGCGAGAATTTGCGTGCGGTACGTCTCGGCAAGGTTTGGATCTGGGCAGGTGAGGTAGACGCCTTTCTTCAGCGCCGCAGCTGCAGAGTCCGCGATGGCCGCCGATTTGGTTGCATCACGCTGTTGAAGCGTGGTGCCGGTCCAGTTGGTGAATCCAGCCACGACTGCGACGCCAGCGACCCCGATCAGCACGATGGCCAACAGCACTTCGACGAGTGAGGTTCCGGATTGGCTTGCTCGGCCACCTCGATGGCGCACCGCAGATAGGAGATCAGTCATCAGAGCTTCACCTGGTTGTAGATGCCGTACATTGCAGAGACCAGTGACACCGCAACAGCTCCCACCACAGCAGCGACAAAGACGATCACGGCCGGTTCGAAGTAGGCCGTCATCTTGTCCACCCGGTAGCTCAGCTCCTTGCCCAGATAGTCAGCAGCGTTCTTGAGTTGGCGGTCGAGTGTTCCCGTGTAGTCGCCAACGGTGATCATTTGCTCCACCGAGTTTGGAAACACCTTGGCTGCGCGAAGGGGCGTTGCGACATCGGAACCGTTGCTGATCTTGGTCAGTGCGGCTCGCAGTCGTTCCTCGTAGACCATGTTGTTCATGCCACTGATCGCCACGGCCATGGACTCGGGCAATGAGACACCAGCACCCAGCATCGTGGACAGAACACGGGCAAATCGTTCGCA
>DORQ01000034.1:3730-7227 GCA_003514205.1 Acidimicrobiaceae bacterium | reverse complement strand
AGATGGCGACCTCCCTCGGTCTGAAGTGCGAGTAGGTACATCGCTGCAGACATCGCCGCCCCGGCGAGAAGCACCCACCACCACGTCTCCAAGAAGTTGGAGACGTTCATCAGTACGCGAGTTGGCCAAGGCAGCTTTGCGCCCAACTCCCGGAAGAGGTTCGCAAACTGCGGAACCGCAACCAAGATGATCACCAGGACGGCCACAAATGACAACGAGAGCACGATCGAGGGGTAGATCAGCGCGGCGCGGACCTTTCGCTGATTCTCAATGTCGCGGTTCACGTACTCGGCGAGGCTCTCAAAGGCAGTGTCGAGATCGCCGGTCAACTCCGCCGCAGTCAGAATTCCAACGAAGTAGCTCGGGAAACGCTTCTCGTGAACTGCGAGTGAACTCGCGAGCGTGTTCCCTGCTTTGAGGCTATTGACGATATCGCCGATCACCCGGTTCATCATCGAGTTCTTCTTGGCCTCGAACTGCACTGCCTCAAAGGACTGGATGACTGGGATTCCAGCAGCGAGGAACGACCCAAGTTGGCGAGACAGTGACAGAAGCTCGGAAGCCTTCAGCTTGGATTCGCCGAGCTCGATGTTGTTGAACCCCATGGGGCGCAGATGCACCACTCGGAGCCCCTCCATCGCAAGCTGGTTCACGGCAGCGTTTCGCGAGGGAGCGCTGAGAGTGCCACGAACGGTGTCGCCAGCGTTGTTTGTGCACCGGTAGCGCCACTTGGTCATCGCTGGTGCCGCCGGGACTGACTGCTTCGGCGATGACTGCTGAGGTTGTTGCGGGCGGGGAAGGTCAGTCAGTGTCATGCTCATCTCCGAATTCGAGTGCAATAGTTCGAAGGGCCTCGCCGACGGTGGTCACTGACTCGTTCACCAACGACATTGCTTGAGCGAACATTGGCTTCATGCCCTGTGAGATCGCGGTTCCGCGCAATTCCTCATGAGATGCACGTTGCCCAATCAGGGTCTTCATTCGCGGGGTTGCAACCATGACCTCGTACACACCGATGCGACCACGGAAGCCAGTGCCGGAGCAGAGGTTGCAACCAGTTCCTTGAATCCACTCGCCTTTCGTTGTTCCCGTGACTCGTTCGAAAATCTCACGGTGCTCTGCGGGCGGGGTGTAGGTGGTAGCGCAGTGTGTGCAGATCTGGCGGATCAGCCGCTGGCCAACCACCCCCGACACTGCCGTGGAAATCAAAAAGGGCTCCAAGCCCATGTCGAGGAGCCGATGAAGAGCCGCCGTGGAGTCGACGGCGTGCAGCGAAGACAGCACGAAGTGGCCAGTCAGCGCAGACTGAACAGCGATACGAGCAGTCTCAGAATCCCGGATCTCACCCACCAGAATCACGTCGGGGTCTTGGCGCAACAACGCCTTGAGACCAGCGGCGAAGGTGATCTCGGCGGCCTCGTTGATCTGATGTTGGTTCACACCAGGCATCACATATTCCACCGGGTCCTCAATCGTCATGAGGTTTCGTCCGGAATCGTTCAGAAGCCCAAGAGCGGAGTACAGCGTGGTGGTCTTTCCCGATCCAGTGGGCCCGGAGCACAGCAACATTCCCAAGGGGGAGCGAACAAGGCGCTCAAAGGTGACGGCCAAGTCGTGAGGCATGCCGAGTTCATTGAGGGTGAGGAGAGTCCGCGAGGTCTCGAGGAGCCGAAGCGCGACCCGCTCACCGTGAATGGTCAATGTCGTCGCAACTCGGACATCGATAGTTGCATCATCGACCTGAAAGGTGAACTGTCCATCCTGAGGTCGACGCCGCTCGATGATGTTCATGTCGGCCAGCACTTTGATTCGCGAGATCACAGGCCCAGCGATGTTCGCTGGAAAGCGCTTCGAGTCGAGCAGGGTGCCGTCAACACGGAAACGAACTCGAAGGTCCTCCGCCTGAGGTTCGATATGGATATCACTTGCGCGAAGCCGAATTCCCTCTGCCAGCATCAGGTTCACGATCTGGACCGCGGGAGCGTTGTCGTCTACCGGTGCCGAGGCGGAGAGTCGCTCCTCAGCGCCGTCTTCAATCAGCCCGAAGGCCTCGACAACAGTGGCTGTTTGTCCGAAGGCTGAATAGAGCGATTCAAGTGCTGGTTCAAGCGTGTGGGGATGAGCGAGGACGAACTCCACAGGACGGCCGATCGCCTCGGCAACCTCAATGAGCGCGGCAGTGTTTGTAGGGTCTGCGATGGCGACCACCACCGTGCCGTCTGCCATCTGACCAATTGGCAAGGAGTTGAGCGCGCGTGCACGATCCGCAGGAAGTTGTTCGGCGGCCTCCTTGTCGAGCACAACTCGGGTGAGATCCACCGCGACGGTGCCGAACTGCTCGGCAAGCGCCTCGGTCACTTGGAGTTCTGTCAGCAGGCCAGCCTTGACGAGTTCTTGACCGATTCGCTCCTCGGGTTGACTCCAAAGAATTGCTTCGATCGCGGAGTCTTCGACGAGGGAGTGGTCGGCCAACAGCTTGCCCAACATCGTGGAACGTCGTGCTTGGAATTCTGTGACGAGCACCACCTGCGGGCTTTCGACAAACGCGTCTGGGTCAGCGACCGCGCCGCGATCTCTCACAGATCTTCGTAGCACCGTCACCCCCTTGGTGATCTTGTAGGAACTTTCAGCCACCCTCAAGCAGTGCCCGAACCGTAACGAGGCTAGATAGCAGATGTCAACATGCAGATAAACACCATGTCGCACTGTTAGAAGTAGTGAAAAATCATGAAGACGGTTGCGAATTCTGCAGGTGGTGCCCGATATCTGCTACTTCGGGGCTATCACCGATGCGGGTGAACGGTGTAATGTCTTGGGTTGTTCCACCGCTTGAGGAGCGCCATGCAGCAACTCAACACAGCAACACTGCCGATCCGCCGCCGCAACCTGGCGATTACTCGCGTGAAGAGCACTGTTGCGATTGCTCTCGCCGGTTTCACCCTCGCTGCCTGCGTGCCATTTGCGCTCCCGCCAGAGCCGACGGTGATTTCGCCATCCGACAACGCCGGCTATGTCGATCCAATCATCTCCGGTGATGGTCAGGTTGTGGCGTACCGGCGTGAGACCGACCAGTACCTACCCCCGCTCGCCGCACGGGAGCTGGTTGTGACTGACCTCGGCTCAAACGAGACTCGAAGATTCTCAGGGGTCGGCGTGATCGAGGCCATTGCTGAAGATGGCGGGCATCTCGTGCATTGGCGAAGGGAAGGGGGTGAGAGTTCACTTCTCGAGCTCAACACGACCACGGGATTGGATCGAACGCTGGTCGCGGACAGGTTCGAACTCGGTGGCGATACCTCAGCCGTACGCATCGCGATGGCTCACGGCACGATCGCATGGCTTCGCGAGGTGACCGATGAGGGAAACTGCCCGTGCCACACCGAACTTCAGGCTTGGCGCAATGACGAGATCATCACGAATCTCTCATTTGAGACCTTTGATTCCTATGACGACTACATCGAAGGCGACACTGTCCAATTGGCCGGGCTCAGCCCTGA
>DORQ01000034.1:0-3518 GCA_003514205.1 Acidimicrobiaceae bacterium | reverse complement strand
GATGACGCTGCCGACTGCTCAACGCTGGGAAGTGTTGCGAGTCACCAACCAGCCAGGTCCTCGATTCGTGTTGTCCGGTGTGGACTCGGTCTGGACAGTCGCAGCTGGTGCTGAGCCGACTGCGCTCACAGCTCCCCGTGCCACCGACCGGCAGTTCGCGTTGAGTCCGAACGGAAGGTTCGCTGCCTTTCATGGATCGAGCAGCACCGAGATCCTTGGAGATCAACGCCTCTACTCGCGTTCATACTCAGTCACCGATCTGGAACGCGGCAGCACAGTGGTGGTGGCCCAATCGGTGTTCAGCGAGGGCCAACCTCACGTTGCTGCCTTTAGCGCTCTGGCATCGGTGTCCGATTTCGGCGTCGTAGCCATCGGTCGCTGGAAGCCAGGTCCGAACGGGACCTGGCGCCCCTCGGTGATTGAGGTGTTGAACGCTTCTTGACACGAGCGTTATCGCGTCGGCACGAGCTCACTCAGAGCCCGAGGCTGCAGCGTGGGTCGTTGACGTGACGTGCAAAGGATCAGCGGGACAAGAATCAGCGCTCCAGGAAGGAACCCGTCAATGGCTGGAAATGTGTACTGCGAGATCAGCGGCTCAATAGCCACAATCACCAACGACAACCCAACCAAGCACAACGCGTTTGATGACCAGATGGACGCCGAGCTCTTCGCCATCCTCGACGACCTGGCGACAAGATCCGATATTCGCGCAGTGATCTGGCGAGGCAACGGTCCCTCATGGTCCTCTGGGCGTGATGTTGGGTCCATCGGAACGAACCTCACTGAGCTCACCCACCATGAACTCATGCAGCGAGGTCATGGTGGAATTCAGCGGCTGTGGTCGATCGAGGCGCCAGTCATCGCGGCGATCCATGGATGGGCACTGGGGGGCTCCTTCCAGCGTGCCCTACTCTGCGATATCAGAATCTGCTCCGAGGATGCCCGCTTCATGCTGCCTGAGGTTGGCCACGGCGTGATTCCTGACACCGGCGGGGTAGCGGTGTTGCAGCAGATCTGCGGTCCGGGGCTCGTGAATGACATGGTGCTCACTGGTCGCAGGCTCTCTGCTGAGGAAGCGCTGCAGCATGGCATCGTTTCGCGCGTCGTTCCTCGGGAGGAACTTGATTCCACTGCGCTGGACATGGCCGAACGGATAGCCGGTGCTCCTGCCGTGACCGTCAAACTGGCGCGGAAAGTCATAGCCAGGCTCAGTCGACCCTCGGTGAGGGCCTCGATGGAGGATGAATTGATCTATCAGACCTTTTTGAATCGGAGCGATGATTTCGCGGAGTTCAAGCTCGCTCGAACTGAAGAGCGCACACCGCAGTATCGAGGGAGTTGAGCGATGGCTAACCCTGTCGGAATCGGACAACCACCAGCCGAAGGTGCCTCGGCGCTGCAATCGGGCACCTTCGATGGCCTGACGGTGGTCGTGACCGGAGGAGGGACCGGCTTGGGCAAAGGAATAGCCCTGGAGTTTGCTCGCCTCGGGGCTGCAATCGTGATTGCCTCTCGAGGAGAGCAACACCGAGCTGCTGGAGTCACGGCGATCGAGGAGCTTGGCGCACGCGCCCTTGGAGTTCATTGCGACATTCGAGACCCAGATTCCATTGCCGCGGCGTTTGGCGCGGCTGAGGCGGCATTTGGGTGCCCGTCGATTCTTGTGAACAACGCCGCAGCCAACTTTCCGGTCCCCGCGGAGGACATGTCCCCAAATGCGTGGCGAACTGTGGTTGACATCACGCTCAACGGCACGTTCTTTTGCTGTCGAGAGTTCGGCCGGAGACACCTCAGCCGCGGCACTGCGGCCTCGATCATCAATGTTGGTGCTTCCTATGCCTGGACAGGCGGCCCGGGGTTCGCTCACTCAGCAGCAGCCAAAGCCGGCGTCAAGAATCTCACTGAATCGCTGGCAGTCGAATGGGGGCCATACGGAATTCAAGTGAACTGCCTTGTTCCGGGCCTCATCCCTCATGAGGATATGACTGCGGCTATCCAAGAGAACCTGTTGGGAACTCCCGATAAGTCGCTCAGCCAACCAGCCTTTCGAACTGGCCATCCACGAGAGCTTGGTTGGGCGGCAACCTTCCTTGCCTCCGAGTACGGCAGATTCATAACGGGACATACGCTCGTCGTCGATGGCGCGAATTGGCAGCGAAGATCGTTGGTCAATCCTCCGGTAACGCCGATTCGGGACCAAATGGGGCGTGGCGAGTTTCAGCCAGATTAGCCTGTCAGTGCTCACCAGTAATGTCTGCCTATCGACCTCTGGACTCGGCCTCAGGGTGCCGCCGTCACCGACAACGATCGAAAGGGTAAGGTACTGCGTGAACAAGTTTCAGGAGCACGACCTCACCGTCCTGCATCCAGTCGAACGAAAACTTGCTCACGACCAGACCATGAGTTTCGGTCGATCCGGCTGCGATCTCGCCATTGGGACTGGCGATCGTGGGGTATCGCGAATCTCAGGGCTGTTTGAGTGCATACATGGTGATTGGATTCTCACCAATTGCAGCCTGGTGCGACCCTTTCACCTGATTGCCGACACTGGCCTTCAGTACATCGTCGCCCCACAGGAGCGGCATATCCTTCGAGATGGCGGCTTCAACGTGCTGCTCGCAGGCACGATCCAGACGTACAACATCGAAGTTCGAGTCGGCGAGGCATCCACAAGTCACAGTGATCGGCCTCCCTCCTCAGTCCGCCCCCTACCAGCCGAAATGACCGTGTCTCCCACCTTGACCCTTCGGGAGCGCCAAGCAGTGGCAGCGCTCGCAAGCCCGTACCTACTTCCGCCCCCACGATACGAATTTCGCCCACTGACCTATTCTGAGGCAGGTCAGCTCCTCGATATCGATGCAGTGGTAATTCGTAAACGGGTCGAGCGGGTTCGATCCAAGCTCACAAAGGTAGGAGTGCCTGGACTTTTGGGTCCGGATTCTCGCGGCGCTATTTGCGAGTTTCTCCTCGCCGCGGGGATCATCACCACGGCTGATCTCGAACTCGTTGCAGGCCTCAGTGACCGACTGGAAGGATCGCGCAGTGATCACTGACAGGCTGGAGGAGCTGGAAGGCTTTACGGGATTCGAAGCGATTGCCTGTGGCGGCTACTCCACGGTCTACCGTGCCGAACAGCCTGCGATGTCGCGTCGTGTCGCGATCAAGGTTCTCAGAGTCGGCTCAGATTCTGAGTCAGTCCGGGAGTGCTTTGATCGAGAGTGCTCCGCTGCAGGGCTTCTGAGCGTCCACCCACATGTCGTCTCGGTGTATGAGCGCGGGTTCCTGGAGACTGGCGAGGCATACCTCGTCATGGAGTACCTGCCTGGCGGTTCTGTCAACCAACGCGTAGCTGCCGACGGCCCGCTCTCAGTACACGAGGTGCAGCGCCTAGCCGCAGAACTTGGCGGTGCACTTCATTCAGCTCATGCGGCTGGCGTTTTACATCGAGACATCAAGCCAAGCAACGTCCTGTATTCGACCAGTGGCGGAGCGACGATCTGCGATTTCGGGATGGCATC
>DORQ01000151.1:5657-12658 GCA_003514205.1 Acidimicrobiaceae bacterium | reverse complement strand
GAGTGCTGCGGCGATATCGGCACCAATACTTCGAATTTTGGCTTCCTCCAAGGTGGTTGAGGCAGCGAAGCGTTGGCGAAGCGTCTGGCCCTCCACCAATTCCATCACAATGGCCTCGCAGCCCTTCTCGGTCACCGTGTCGTAGATCGCCACGATGTTGTGATGTGTCAGGCGCGCTGCGCGTCGAGCTTCTAGCCGGAAGCGATCGACGAACGACTGGTCGTCGGTGAGGTGTTCGTGAAGAATCTTGATGGCGACCGGACGGCTGAGAACTGTGTCGACTCCGCGCCAAACGGTGGCCATTCCTCCGGAACCGATCTTGTCGAGGACTTCATATCGATTCCCGAGGACTCGCTGCGCTGCTCCAGTAGCGCTCGACCGACGATCATCCACGTGGGTAGGTTAGTGTCCACACCGGTCATGTCGGGGGTTCGCCCTGTTGTGCATCTCGCCGCCTGAGTGTTCTCGTCCACCAGATCACGAGGAAGACGAGAGCTCCGCCTGAGATGAGGAGACCAACGCCGCTGAACGTCGTCGAGCGGATGCTGAGCTTGGAGGAAGCAAGTACAATGCCTGCCGCTGGGGTCGTGGCCTCAACGGTCATGTTGAACTGGCCTGAGGCGCGAACGAGGACGTCAATGGAGAGGAGATTCTCTCCAGGTTGGAGCGTCACCGTCTGTCGACTTCCCCGAATGAATGTGAGACGCGGACTGTCGAAGCGCAGTTGCACCGTAACGGGGCGCTGTAGCCCATTGGCTATTCTCACCGGGATTTCGGTGCGTTGAGCGGTCACCCGAAGCCCCCGGGAGGGGGACATGGTGATCTGGTCGAGTTCCTCGCCAATGGTGATGAGCGAGGAACGCCCGAGGGAGAGTTGTGACTCCAGAGGCACGGTGCGGTCAAGGCTCTGCAGTATTGATCTTCGGAGTTCCGCAGCCTTGGGGTCCGCTGCCCCCACCATGGAAACGTAACCTGCGAGGGCGCGTTCAGTGTTCGCCGACATGCCACTGAGTTCACCCACATCTGCAATGGTGTCGGGCGTCATCAGCGTGCGGGCTACTAGGTCCGGCTTGTTCGGTACCTTCGTTTGCACCTCGAGCTGATCGAAGAGATCGTCCACGCCAACGGTCGTCAACGGCGAGCCCTTGGTGTTCAGCGAGGCGAGTGCTTCGAGAAAGGCTTGCGCAGTTGCAGGGTTCGTGCGATCAGTCAGCGTGACCAGCGCCCCGAGCGGTTGATCACTTCCAATCCACGTCGCGAACAACGTCGTCAACAGCTGATGCACCGTCTGTGCTGAGGGTCCATCTGCGAGGTCCAGTAGTGCTTGTAGGTCGGGGTCCACCTGGAACGCCCTGACGGTCGAGTTGGCGCTACCGACCACTGTGAAGGGTCGGTTCCAACCGGTCGTTGCCTTGGGAGGCACCTGGTCGCTGAGCTGACCCGACACGACGACGACCTTTCCAATGTTGAGTGTCTGGAGCAGTCCGACTGACTTTGGGCCAAGGGTAGATTCGAAACCCAACGTCGAATCGGTCCAAGGCTGTTGCAGAATCTGGCGCGTTGAGAGCCCACCTTCAGCAAATGCAAACGTTGCACTTTCTGGGGCTCCGGTGTCAGCCCATGCCTCCAGATCCAAGGGTGCCCACGGGGTTGACACCACGGTGTTGGTGGCGACCGACTGCTGCAGCTTGGTGAGTGTCGCTCCTGCGGCCACGCTCCCTGCATCATCGGCAGATTCCGGCGCTGGTTTGGCCTGTGCTGCTAGTCGCTCGAGGAGTGAGGGTTGTATCTGATAGCTGAGGTGTTGATTTCGGGCGAACTCGGCATAGGAGCCAACTCTGGAGAGGTCCGCAAGAGTCGCGTCGTCGAGGCCATCAACACCATCTGCGGCAGAGGGGGTTCCTTGAGTGCTGACTGCGAGAATTCCAAGACGAAGTGGCGCTGTTGCGTCTTTGTCTGGGAGGCGATTGAGATAGACCGTCGTCTCTGCGAGCACAGACCCGCTGGCAGTCGAGGCCTTGATCGTGACTGGGTGGGAACCCGAATTGGGAATGAGAACGCCTTCACCAGTGCCAGTCGCGGAGCGAATCGGAACCTGAATGCGTACCGATCCGTCTGGCTGGCGAAGTTCGGCAATCGGCGCTGTTACCGGTCGCTGCAACTGCCGACCAAGTTGTTTTCCATCGGCCTGGAGTTTGAGTTGAGCTCTCATTGCTGGAACGTCGCCCTTGAGTGGCTCACGGATTGTGTAGGAGATTGAGCCATCCTGGGGAATGGCCTCGGGATTCAGTTGGACAAACCAGGTCCCGTTTGCCTCAACCCACGGACTTGAAGCGAGAAACGCCAAATTCGGTGACTCCTGGAGGAGTGGACCTGCTGAGCCAGGACCCTGCGCGGAAGCCTCGACAGATGTGCCAACCGAAGCGAACAACAGCATGAGGGCCCCGAGGAGACCAAAGGACCGTTTGGCCATCACTCCGGAGTCCATTCGAGGACATGAAGTCGTTCCTTCTCCTCGAGAAATCCAAGGTGACGATACAGCCGTAATGCTCGAAGGTTCGTGAGTTGAGTATTCACGAGGGCATGTGAAGCGCCCCGTCGTTTGCACCACTTGAGGGCGTCCATCACGAGGGCTGAACCAATTCCGTGTCCGAAGGACTCAGGTGCGACCCCGAGTCGCTGGAGATACCCGATTCCGGCACTTTGCCCGCACACTGCATACCCCACTATCGCGTCTCCTTGGGTGGATACACGAAACCGCGCAGTGGTAGTGGCCTGCAGCGCTTCTTTCAGGCTCACGGAGTCCAACCGCCAGAAGTCCCCGAATGCTCGATTGTCGAGAGTCAACACGCCGAGGTGGTCTTTGCGTCGAGCTCGGCGATGCGTCGCTGTGGGCGTGGCCAAGGGTAGACAAAGGCCATGTCGAAGGACGGCGAGGTCCTCGAGTGCTCGGAAACCGGCATTCAGGAACGGTTGCGCCTCCTGGGGCCTGAGCGCCGCGGTGAACGCCCGTGAGTACCCGACGCTGAGAAGCTCGTCGACAAGTCGTTCAACATTGCAGCGAGTTGGAGCACTGTTGTTTCGATTCAAACCGACCGACGCGATGGCGCTTCTTCCGTGCCAAGGTTGCACCACGAAGTGATGAGGTCCTGTTCGCGATGCAGGGTGTCTGGAGCGTGACACGGTATCCCGAGCGTAGGTGGCGGCCGAACTAGGTTCGGAGGGCTGGCGTCGATCCTAGGGGATTCGTAGGATCCTGTGCATGCTCGTTGTGTTCACCCACCCGAACATGACACAGCACCTCACTGGGGAGGGTCATCCTGAACGGCCAACGCGTCTGCGAGCGGTGCTCGACCGGCTCGCAGCGCCTGACCTCGAGGAATTGGTCGAGGTCAGGTCGCCAACTCCAGTGCACCGAAAGCAACTGGAGGCAGTGCATTCGCTTGAGATGATTTCGCGAATTGAGGCAATGCGTACTGGCGGACAACTTGATCCCGATACGGTGATGTCTCATGGTTCCCTGGATGCAGGGTTTCTCGCTGCGGGCGCAGGAATCGACGCGATTGCTGCACTCGACTCAGGGGAGTTTCCCGCAGCGTTGTGCGCCGTGCGGCCACCTGGGCATCACGCGACGGCGACTACCCCGATGGGGTTCTGCCTGTTCAACAATGTTGCCGTTGCCGCAAAGGTGCTTGCTGATCGAGGCGAACGAGTACTCATTGCCGACTTTGATGCCCATCATGGCAACGGAACTCAAGACATCTTCTATTCAGATGAGCGGGTCCTTTTCGTTTCGTGGCATCAGTCCCCCCTGTACCCCGACTCGGGCTTTCCCAGCGAGCTCGGAGCAGGCGATGGAGTGGGATACACGCTCAATGTGCCGGTGAGGCCCGGAACACTCGGCGATGCCTATCAACGGTCCCTTGATGACCTGATTGGCGATCGAATCGCCGCGTTCGATCCGACGTGGCTTTTGATCTCAGCTGGTTTTGACGCCCACCGACGCGATCCATTGACCGACTTGGGATTGAGTTCTGGTGATTTTGAGCGGCTGACGAGACGCCTAGTGGAGGTCGTGAAACCCGGACGAACCATTGCATTTCTTGAAGGTGGATATGACCTCTTAGCGCTTCAGGGTTGTATCGGCGCCGTTGTGCCGGCTCTGCTTGGTGAGGACGCAGAAGCCGAACCCGAGACCTTTGGCTCGCCGTTACCTGAATCGGTCGGCCAACTTCGCTCGCTCCTGGGGTAGCGGTGATTGGATCCCAACGCGGATGAGGCGGTGGGTCCTGTTATCGGGGTGTGCCCGGGGGCCACAACCGGTAGGGTAGCGCCCCGTGATTCCAACCAGTGCGAACCCGATCCTTGAAGAGGCCGCTCCGCTCGCTGAGATCTTTCGCGCCGCTGGTTTTCGCCTCTACCTGGTAGGCGGAATCGTGCGGGATATGTTGCTTGGTCGGCTCACTCACCGGGTGGATCTCGACTTCACGACTGACGCCGAACCTTCCCAGATCAAGGCACTTCTGGCCCCATGGGCCACCTCCTTGTGGACTCAAGGGGAGCGCTTCGGCACCATCGGCGCGACGCGCGGCGGGCGAACTTACGAAATCACCACACACCGAGGAGAACGGTACGAGGCAGAGGACCGCCATCCCGAGGTGCAGTTCTCGACCTCACTTGAGGAAGACTTGATTCGTCGCGATTTCACGGTGAATGCGTTGGCGATCGAGGTCACAGCCGCTCACCCAACGTTGATTGACCCCTTCGGAGGAAGCGAGGACCTCGCGGCGCTGGTGCTCCGCACGCCTGGAACGGCGCAGGATTCCTTCTCCGACGATCCCTTGAGAATGTTGCGTGCCGCACGGTTCATTGCGGGCTATCAACTCGTGCCGACCACCGAGCTCACTCAGGCGGCGGAGCAGTTGGCGCAACGACTTGAGATCGTGTCAGTCGAGCGTATTCGCGAGGAATTCGACAAGCTGATGGTGACCCAAGACCCCTCGGCTGGATTGTGGTTCCTCCATGACACCGGCCTCGCGCAATTCTTCTTCCCCGAGCTGTCGGCACTTCGGGTCGAGCAGGACCCGATCCACCAGCACAAGGATGTGTTGACCCACACGATTGCCGTGGTGGCGAAGACGCAACCCAATCTGGTGTTGCGGTTGGCAGCGATGTACCACGATGTTGGCAAACCCAAGACCAGAGCCGTTGGCGATAGTGGTGTGTCATTTCACCATCACGAGGTGGTCGGGGCGCGGATGACTCGGCAACGCATGAAAGCATTGCGCTACAGCAACGACATGGTGGAACGAGTTTCCCAGCTGGTGTTTCTTCACCTGCGATTTCACACCTACTCAATGGGTTGGACCGATTCTGCGGTTCGCCGCTTCGTTCGGGACGCTGGGGACCAGCTTGAAGAGCTGATCGAACTCACTCGATGTGATTGCACCACCCGCAACCGACGCAAGGCTGAGATTCTGTCCAAGCGGATGGATGATCTCGAGGAGCGGATCGCAACGCTTGCTGCGCAGGAGGAACTCGCGGCCATCCGACCAGACCTCGACGGGCGTGAGGTTGCTGAGCACCTCGGAATTCAACCCAGCCGCGAGGTTGGCGACGCCTTGCGTCATTTGTTGGAGCTGCGACTTGATCGCGGGCCCATGGCCAAAGAGGATGCGTTGAAGGAGCTCGACTTGTGGTGGGCCGAGCGCCAACAGGGCTGAAGGTCAACAGCCTGAGCTACACGCCTTCTTTGCGGCCGCGAATGACGAGTGTCGCTGGGATCCAATCGGCCTTTGAAGATCGATATGGCGAATCGGCTGTCACTGTTGGTTGAGGTTCTAGCACCATGTCAACTCTCAGGTTGGATCGCGACATCTCTCGGAACACGGTGCTGAGGGAGTGGGCATAGATGGTTCCCTCAACGCCAGCGCCTGACCATCCAACCTGATCCTCACTGAACAGTGAGCGGCTAATGCGTAGCGCGCCAGGGGAATCGGCATCAGTGCAGTATTCGAGTGGGTGGGGCAACGTGACCGTCAGCGTGCCTTCGTTTCTCAGCACTCGCTCCACCTGGCGAAAAACTCGACCGAGGTCTTCAACGGCTTGAAGGGAATAGATGCTGAACGCCATGTCAATGGCGTCAGCTCGTATGAAAGGCAGTTCTGCCAGGTCGCCGTGGTGAAGTTCGATTCGGACACCATGTTGTTCCGCGAGGGCCCGCGCAGCGGCGACCCGGTCGGCATCGGAATCGACGGCGATGACCCGGGCTCCCGCGAGCGCCAAGGCGACTGCGTTTGAACCGTTGCCGACGCCAACCTCGAGGATTCTCTTTCCTTCAACATTGCCAATGAGCCGGTCGAGTACCTCACTTGACAGATTGGGGCCAAATTCGAAGCTGCCCACGTTGGGTTCAAGGCCGAGAGGGTAGGCGAGGGTGGACAACGTGGCTCCCTTCGTGGCTGGCTGGGATCGGGTACGAGGGAGGTGCAAGTTTCCCGCCGAGGGATGGCGTGGCACTTGCTTGGAACTTCCCGACCGTGCAGACACCCCCATACTTTGGCCGATTCAGGACCTTGGTGTGGGGATGTTGGCTGCGGACGTTGTGTTCGCGGGGCCTGTAATGTTCGATGATCAAGAGTGCGGAATGAATCGCTCTGGGTTTCTTGGAGGCTCCAAGAAACCCAGAGCGATTCAGAGCTGGCCCGACTTCTGCGAAAAGTATGCGATCCTTCTCGCATGGGTTCCGGCCACGATTGCGCTATTCGCAGTGGCAGTTCTCTGACCGGTTGCCTGACCCTCAATCCGTGATCAAACGCCTCCGACCAGCCAACAATCGCTGGCGCCCGCCGTTGCTCTAGCTCGTAGGCTCCTCATATGGCAACCGGAGACAAGAAGACGTGGGCCGTGATTATCCTTGCGGTAGCGGCTGGCGCGTCCGTCGCCGCCGCTGCGATTTTCGCCTTTGAGACCGGCCCGCCGAGGGTGGTTGCGGTTCTGCT
>DORQ01000151.1:0-5532 GCA_003514205.1 Acidimicrobiaceae bacterium | reverse complement strand
GCGGTTCTGCTCACTGGAACGCTGTGCGCGGGAACATCGACGTATCGCTTGGAACGAAGCAACGAGGCCTCCAGGAGTCGTTCGATTCTGGAGGCGACCCGGAAGGTCGTTCGGACCGCGTTCGTTTGGTGGCCATAAGATGTCTGGGCACCTTGCGAATAGTCGATCGATCGATAGAACGGGCGGCCAGCGGGTAGCCGCCTGTGGCCTAGCTACGCCGTTCGGCGCCGGCTTCAGTTAGCGACCGTCCAGTCGCCGACGGCAACGTCGACCTCGGTCACACTAACCAAAGCCGGGCCAATACCCTTATCTGAATCGCTGTTCAGTGATGTGGAAGTCAGGTGTAGCGACCCTAGATTAAAAGGTGTGGACCGGAAACCTGCTGGGGATAGCTACACCTGCGGAAAGCCCGAGGACCATTGTCGTTGGAGGACGAACCAGTAGCTTCATGAGGAATCTGTGCGGGGCCTCCCATCCCTCATGTGGGCTTGCACTCCCATATGGGCTTTCGAGCGCGGCGCTAAAACCGCTATCTGTGGGTAGCGTTCGTTGATATGAGCACGCCGACGCATGGTCATAGGCGAGCACGGCCGCCTATTCAAAAGCCGCGGTTTGTGCCAGGGTTTCTCTGGCGCGAGGCCGAAAGAGCGAGTGGCGTCAGGAAGGATTCGGAACGGACTTCTGTGACGAGTGCGGCCCTTGACGGCTTCGGATTTGCTGGCCCGGTGGGCCTCGTCGGCGGAATCTTGCTCGTCGTGGTGAGTCGATTGCGTCAACTTGCTCGCTCGCAGTCGGCTACTCGTACGAAAAGAGGTCGATAGCTCCGTGTGAGGGAGTGGCATCGGCCCAAGATGGGCGCCGAGCCGGGCTTGAGACCGGCATTACTCGCCAGCGGCGAACTCTTCAACCATCCGGTGAGCGACATCGTCATGAAACTGAACCGCAGGGCTCTTCATGAAGTACGCCGAAGCACTCTCCACAGGTCCGCCGATCTTCCGGTCGAGTGCGATGCGAGCGCAGCGAACAGCGTCGATAATCACGCCAGCTGAGTTCGGAGAATCCCATACTTCAAGCTTCATCTCAATGCTGAGCGGAACGTCGCCGAAGTTACGACCCTCAAGGCGGATGTAGGCCCACTTGCGGTCCTCAAGCCACTCAACATGGTCGGACGGCCCAATGTGGACATTGCGAGCCTCGATTGGATTGTCCAACTGGCTGGTCACAGCCTGGGTCTTGGAGATCTTCTTTGATTCAAGTCGGTCCCGCTCCAACATGTTCTTGAAGTCCATGTTTCCGCCAACGTTGAGCTGGTAGGTGCGGTCGAGCACCATGCCACGATCCTCGAACAACCGCGCAAGCACTCGGTGGGCAATGGTTGCACCAACCTGGCTCTTGATGTCGTCGCCGATGATCGGAACGCCTGCGGCTCGGAACTTCTCGGCCCACACCGGGTCAGAGGCAATGAACACGGGAATGGCGTTGACGAACGCCACACCTGCGTCCAAACAGGCCTGCGCGTAGTACTTCTGAGCCTCTTCTGAGCCCACGGGGAGGTAGCTGACAAGCACCTCAGCCTTGGAGTCACGGAGTGCTTGGGCGACATCGATGGCAGGAGCGGGGGACTCCTCACAGCACTGGCGGTAGTACTTCCCGAATCCGTCAAGGGTCGGTCCTCGCTGGACCATCACTCCAGTTTCGGGAACCGAGGAGAAGCGGATCGTGTTGTTCATCCCCGCAAAGATCGCCTTGGAGGCATCGAGGCCGACCTTGGTGGCATCGACGTCGAACGCAGCAACAAGTTCGATGTCAGAGATGTGATAGCCGCCGAGCTCGACGTGCATGAGGCCCGGCACGGTATCGGCCGGATCGGCGTTCTTGTAGTACTCCATGCCCTGAAGTAGCGAAGAAGAACAGTTGCCCATGCCCGCGATGGCAAGCCGGATTGGGGTTGTGGTTGAACTCATGTTGTGGTGCCTCCAGCGCCAGTAGTGAGAGATGTAGTTGATTCCTGTTCAATGAGCTGGTCGATCCAGCTCTGTTCGCGCACTAGTCGATCGACTTGAAACGCGGAGACCATTGTTCGGTAGCGGTCCCGCAGCGGTGCTGCAGGCGCGGGCGAATCGATGGAGTTGGCAAGCCCGTCGCGACGTTTGGTGAAGAGCTCGAGACGTTCGGCAGCGTCGAGCAGGCCGTAGAAGGCGACTCGAACTGCGAAATCTCGATCGTCCCCAGTGGTGTCACGAAGCAGTGCGGACAGTCGAGCCCGACCAGTCTCGGTCAGAGCGAAGACCTTTCGGCCTCGAAGCGAGGTGGCTCCCTGCAGTGCCTTGGCTCGGAATGCGGCAACCTCGGCTCCGAGGGATCCAGTAAGAGGCGCTGGGGCATCGACAGTTCGCACAACCCGAATGAGTCCGGCCTTTTCCAACCGCGTGAGGGCTGGGTAGAGCGAACCAAATGAAACCCGTGACCAAGGTGCCACGAGCTCTGCAATGCGCTTCTTCAGTTCGTATCCGTGCAGATCACTGTCTGCAAGGAATCCGAGGATCGCGGTTTCGAGCACTTCGGAAACCTAGCGCGTCGATATATCGACCGCAACTATCGAATCGATATAGTGCTGTGAACGCCCTTATCCTCGCGAAGCAGGTCGACGCTCGTGCCAAGCCAGCCTGAGTCGGTACTCTTGGGGCGATGATCGCAGGTGGACGCGAACGCAGTGGGAGGCCCGGGCCCTCCGAAGGATCGGTGGACTACCGCCTCGATCGACGACGGGTGCTGCGTCAATTCAACAAAGGTGTTGTCGAACGAGCAGAGATCTGTGACGCCCAACCCGAACTCCTGCGTGTTGCCCGCGACTACTCCCAGCCAGCCCGAACCGCCTGCCCAGTGTGCGACGAGCGCACACTTCGCCACGTCCGCTTCGTCTTTGGTCCGCGCCTTCCCCAGGGCGGGCGTTGTATCAACTCTCCCGCGGAGCTTGAGCGGTTGGCTCTCAAGGCGGGGGAGCATTGGTGCTATTTGGTGGAAGTATGTGTTTCGTGCCGATGGAACCACCTACTGACTCACTCGCTGCTGCAACCGGCGACGGCACCCGAACCGCAGTCCGCTCGCTCCAAGATCGTTCATGAGTAAGACAACTGGAGGAGAGTCGTACGGCCGAAAACGCCAAGCACCCAAGGCCGCGCCGCGCTCGTCGCGTGATTCCGCTCAGAAGCCAGCTGGCCAGAAGGCGCCCAGTTCGAAATCGGCCGGATCAAGTTCCGGGGGCACAAAGCGAGCGACTCCGCTCAGGAGTTCATCCGGAAGCACCGCCGTCCGGAGCGGCGCACCAAAAGGGTCAAGTCCATCTCGGCCAGGTCGTCGCGCCGCTACTCCACGCGTTTCACTCGCCCAGCGTGCTCGTCGGCTTCTCTATGCGTGCCTGATCGGCGGAGTTGCCGCAATTGGTGGTTTGTTTGTCCTGCTCAATTCTGTCGAGATTCCTGACCCAATTCGGGAGCTGAAGATCACCTCATTGGTCTGCGGGGCCAATGTGGCTGATGGGCAATGCACTCAGCAGAACGACCTCGCTCAATTCTCCTCCTCTGAGAACCGGTTCTTGATTCCCATTGATCTGGTCTCCCAGCACATGATCGACGCGGTCATTGCTGCGGAGGATCGAACCTATTTCGAACACACCGGAATTGACCCATTCGGAATCCTTCGAGCGCTCGTTCGAGACGTGCAAGGTCAGGGCTCCCAGCAGGGCGGCTCAACGCTCACCCAGCAGTATGTGAAACAGGTGTACCTCACCCAAGAACGAACGATTAATCGAAAGCTGCGAGAGGCAGCGATTTCAATCAAGCTTGAGCGCAAGTACAGCAAGATCGAGATACTCGAGCGGTACCTCAACGAGATCTATTTCGGCCGCGGGGCGTACGGGGTGGAGTCAGCCGCAGACGTGTACTTCGGCAAGGACGCCAGCGACTTAACCATCAGCGAGTCCGCCTACCTTGCTGGTTTGATTCGCTCACCCAACCTCGCCGACATCGTAGAGAATCCAAAAGAGGCGTATCGTCGCCGCAAAACCGTGCTCGACGCAATGGTCATTGTTGGGTCGATTACTCCCCAGGAGCGAGCCGAGGCAGAAGCGGTCAAGCTCGAGGAGGCAGTTCGACCACCTCGTCCGCCCAATACGGGAACGCGAGTTTCTGAGGAGTTCCAGGCCGTGGGGGGCGAGTACGCCATGGAGTGGGTTCGCGAACAGCTCAAAGACATGGATGGAATCGGCGAGTCAGCCGTGTACAGCGGCGGGCTACGGATATATCTGACCATCGACCCAACGTTGCAGGCCCAGGCTCACGAATCGGTGGTGACCACCTACGACAAACCTGAAGACCCGTCGACAGCGCTCGTGTCAGTTGACTCCGAGGGCCGGATCGTGGCGCTCATCGGCGGCAAAGACGGGGGAGCATCGAAGGTGAACCTCGCGCTTGGAAAGGAGGGCGGCGGCAGTGGACGCCCAGCTGGTTCCACGTTCAAGGCAATAGCGCTTGCCGCCTATGTGCAAGAGGGCTACTCGGTGAAGTCGAAGATCTATGCGGGCCCGATCATCACTTTTCCTGGAGCCGACGATGGCGAGGATTGGGAGGTGAAGAACTTCGATGACGAGGATTGGGGTGAAACGACGGTGGATTTCGCAACCTGGCATTCCTCGAACACTGCCTATGCGCAGATCATGGAGAAGCTGACTCCGGCGAAGGTCGTGACCATGGCAGCGAAGGTCGGCATCAAGACTCCGGTGAAGCCGGTGTTGTCCTCAGTTCTTGGTACCACGGACGTGTCGCCCTTGGAACTGGCAACTGCCTATTCAACCTTTGCCAATCACGGCGTATTGAAGCCTCCGTTCATCATTCGTCGTGTTGAGAACGCGCTCGGGGAAGTCCTCTATGACGTCAAATCTGATGCTCTCTACGCTCCCCGTAAGGTTATCGAACCGGCAGTTGCCGACACCGTGAGCAGCGTGCTGACCGGAGTTCTGAAAGAAGGGACCGGAACAGGAGCTCAGATCAAGCAGGCAGCAGCTGGCAAAACCGGGACGACTCAGAACTTCCGCGATGCCTGGTTCGCGGGATACACCTGCCACTTCACCACGGTCATCTGGAACGGTTTCCCCGGCGAACCCAACCAACCGGTGCCAACCATGGAGAACATCCGGGGACTCAAGGGCATCACCGGAGGCTCGTTCCCGGCAACAATGTGGAAGAAGTTCATGGGTGCTGCCACCGAAGGCACGTCCAAATGTGAGATCCCGCCACTTGATTCAGGAACAACCGTTGATGTTGCCGACACGCGTTTCTTGCCGACCACAACGACGACGGTGCCAGTGGAGACCACAGTGGCGCCGGCCACGCCAACCCCTGCAAACCCGGTAGTTGCCACCCCAACCCCAACGCCGGCGGCACCCGCAGCGGCACCGCCGCCAGCGGCGGAGCAGAACACCGCATAGCAGCGGGCTATTCCTCCGGAAGAGGCGGCAATATTGCCCCCTAGCAA
>DORQ01000295.1:2826-29643 GCA_003514205.1 Acidimicrobiaceae bacterium | reverse complement strand
TTGGGGGACGGCTGCTATGAATGGCGTCAACGGGCGCGGCACAGTCTTTGCGAGGCCGCAAGAAACGCTTGCTGACCGGTTGCCATCCCCGGAGATTCGAATCGCAGTAGGTCTCTTGGTGGCGCTTGCAATGGGCGGCGTGTTCTATTCAACTCGCCCGAACCAACAGTCGCTTGAAAGCCCGTTCTTCGATGGAGGATCGACGCTGGTCATTCAGGCGATTGGGATAGGCGGGCTTGTTTTCTCGGTGTTTCTATTTGTAATCGGAGCTCAGCGGGTTGACCCTCGAACTCGGTCACTGCCGAGGGGCAAAGGATCCTCCGGAAATGTTGCGCGAGCGGTCTTCTTGAGCATTCTATTCATCGTCATCTGTCCGCCCTTTGGCCTTATCGGGGCGATCATTAGAGGAGCAATGATGGGTTCCCTGGGAAAGAAGGGGCGAGCTGGTCGAGGCGGTTTTGGTGGACTGAGCGAGGGTGGTGCCTACGTTGTCTCCGTCCTCGGTGGGGCGGTTCTTGGACTCGATGTCGCGTTTATTTCCGGTTGGTTCAACCACCTGATCTGACCTCCCGCTGGAACACCTAGCTGGTCATCAACGGCTCAACGGCTGCCTCGGCGAGCTTTCGGAGGATGGCATCGTTGTAGTTGTCCGGTTCTACCTCTGCTGACGGAAGAATGGCCGATCCTTCTGGAGCGAATGTCTCTGTCGTTATGCACTCCGGGGCTGCAACGGTGAACTCGTTTGACCCGATCTCGACCCCGGTTCGAGCCTCTCGCACCGAGGTGCGAACTACCAGTGAGTTAACGTTGTACCGATACGTGAATTCTTGGGATGAACCGAAATTTCCTTCTAATACGGAGTTACTAGGCAACGCCTGGAACTCACATCTAGCGAAGAAGGTAATCTCGCTGCTCATGCACGTGACGGTGTCAAAATGCGACACCGGGACGCGGGGATCAAGTAAGCCGATCTGGTTTCCCGGGTAGGTAGTGTAGATAAAGTACGGCTCGCGTCGTTGTCCGGGAATGCGAATGCCAGCGTCCTTGACGGGTTCGCCGCTACATGCTGGGAGTAGGCGGTTCATCATCGATTTTGAGCCCTCCTCGGTCGGCGGCAAGGGATCATTGCGGTGGCTCCAATGATCCTTAACACCGACTGTAGTCAGTCCCACAATGGCGACAACCTGGCACATGATCAACACGCGCAGGGCGAGTTGTGTCTTCCGCCAGGGGCGACGCGGTTTTAGCGGGCTGAGATCTTGAGATGCTGCTCCCGGATTGAGGGTCTCTAAACCTGAAGCTCCTAGCCGGTCCACTTCATCTGTGTATCACACTGGGAAAGTGTCCCGCTGATACTGCCAATTCCCAGGCGTCATCAACAACCGATGCCGAGGACCGTCCGCTTCGAGGTCCACAACAGGGGGATCATCCGACGCGTTCTCGCCAAGCGCCTCGTACAGCACATCGCCGTGGTACATGGCAGCGACAGTGTCGCCCGCCATGGTGAAGCGAGTCGCAAACACTTCCGTGGGTCGAGCAGCCGCCTGGGCGAGAATCTGGCTCGTTGCGCCCAAGTGGCGGATTTCTGACAAGGTGATGAAGGTCGGCGGAGCGAGTTCGATCTCACCCTGTGCGTGCTGTGCGAGCACTTCGTGGGGTGTCGCCCACAGGTGATCGTGAATCTCGCCTTCGTCGATCGTCACTTCATGAGTGTCAGCCACTGCCACGAAGAAGGCCGTATTGAAGCGCTTGACTGCCTCTGGCGGGCCGTTCCACTGGCTCCACCGCACAAGTGAATCGGCCTCGATGTGGATTCCCGCTTCCTCTTCGCATTCTCGGGCCGCGGCGATTCGCTCGGCCAGATCCTCGAGTGCCCGATCGGATTCATCGGTCTCAAGACCTTTGCCGCCCGTGCCGGATGAGCCATGCATGAGAGCGCTGAGTCGCGCTGCGGCGGCCTCCATATCGGCTTCATCGACTCGTCCGCCTGGGAACACCCAGAAGCCTCCAGCGAATTCGAGCTTCGAGTTTCGACGAAGCATCAAGACCTGTGCACCTTCGGGAGAGTCTCGAATCAGGAGCGCTGTTGCCGCTGGAATCACCCTCTTGTTCGGTCCGCTTGAGCCGAGTCGAAAGGGTTGATTCGTCATTGCTGGACTCCGCTTGTGTGCTGTCGTGCTGTCTGAATGAATCCTAGAACCATCAATGAATGGTCGGGTGCGGTTGTGTCGAATACGTGCGGACTACTTGCTTTTGAAGCTCCCTCACGCCGCGTGATGTTTCGAATCTCAAACTTATTCAAAAGCACTGAAAAGCCTGAACGCGCGCCCCTGAGAAGCTCACGGAAAGCGGTCCCCCAGACGTAGTGGACAGGGCAGTAGTTTCACGACTGTAATTACAACCCCGTTGAAGCGGCGTTGGCAGCACTGAGGGGAACGTGTCGGGATAGGCAGATCCAAACACGTTGGAGGATCTCCCGTTGGGGCTTCTCACAGGCGGAATATCGAAAGGCGAATTGGTGGCAATTCAAGAAGACACTCGACCCACACTGGTCCCAGAGGCACAGATAGATCTCACCGAAGCTGCTGTTCCGACGCAGATGCAGGTGCGCAAACGCGATGGCTCGCTGGAACCGGTGAACCTCGACAAGATCGTCAAGGCGATAACTCGTAGCGCTACGAACGAGGATGGCACGCTCCTCGAGGGCATCGATGTGATGCGGGTCGCTACCCGCACGATTTCGGGCCTCCATGACGGAGCGTCCACTGAGGAACTTGACGCACACTCCATTCGGATCGCCGCTGCACTCATCAGCGAGGAGCCGCACTACTCCAAGCTCGCATCTCGGATGCTTTCCACGGTGATCGATAAGGAAGTGCAGAATCAGGACGTCTACTCGTTTAGCCAATCAGTAGCGCTGGGTGCTTCCCAGGGGATCATCGGGCAGTCGACTGCATTGATGGTCACCACCCACAGCCGCAAGCTGAACGACGCCATTCTTCCCGAGCGCAATGGGCTCTATGAGTTCTTCGGACTTCGCACGGTGTACGACAGGTACCTCCTTCGTCATCCGGAAACACGGTTTGTCATTGAGACGCCGCAGTACTTCTTGATGCGAGTCGCCTGTGGGCTGTCCGACAACCCCGAGGATGCAATTGAGTTCTACCGACTCATCAGCAGCCTGGAGTATCTGCCAAGTTCGCCCACCCTGTTCAACTCAGGAACCCAGCACCCGCAGATGTCGAGCTGCTATCTCCTCGATTCGCCCGAGGACAACCTCGATGCGATTTACGACCGCTATCGCGACGTAGCTCGTCTTTCAAAGCACGCAGGCGGAATCGGCCTGAGCTATAGCCGAATTCGAAGTCGTGGCTCCCTTATTCGTGGAACCAACGGTCTGAGCAACGGCATTGTTCCGTGGCTGAAGACGCTCGACTCCTCGGTCTCTGCGGTGAACCAGGGCGGACGACGCAAGGGCGCCGCATGCGTGTACCTCGAGTCGTGGCATGCCGACATCGAAGAGTTCCTTGAGCTGCGTGATAACACCGGCGACCTGTCGCGCCGAACCCACAACCTCAACCTCGCCAACTGGATCCCTGATCTGTTCATGCAGCGAGTTGAAAACGATTGGCAGTGGTCGCTGTTCGATCCCAAGAAGGTTCCCCACCTGATCGATCTGTATGGTCCCGAGTTTGAAGTGGCCTACCTCGAAGCCGAAGCTGCCGGCCTCTACGAGAAGCAGATTCCGGCACGACAGATCTACACCCGGATGATGCGGACGCTTGCCGAGACTGGCAACGGCTGGATGACGTTCAAGGACGCCTCCAACCTCAAGGCCAATCAGACCGCCCGGCCAGAGAACGTCGTTCACCTCTCCAATCTCTGCACGGAGATCCTCGAAGTCACGAACCAAAGCGAAACTGCAGTCTGCAACCTTGGATCGCTAAACCTTGGTCTCTTCGTTCGAGATGGCGCGGTGGATTACGACCGCATTGCAGAGGTGGTGCACCTCGCGGTCCGATATCTCGACCGCGTCGTGGATATCAACTTCTATCCCACAGACGAATCCGGAAACTCCAACGCCAAATGGCGTCCAGTCGGACTCGGACTCATGGGTCTGCAAGACGTCTTCTTCAAGCTGCGCCTTCCGTTTGACTCCGACGAGGCTCGAGCGATCTCCACACGGATCAGCGAAGAGATCTACTTCAATGCCCTGTTGGCCTCGACCCAGCTTGCCGAGGCGCATGGTGCGCACGAGGGCTTCGATCAAACCCGTGCTGCTGCTGGTGACCTGCAGTTCGACCTGTGGAATGTTGTGCCGAGCGACCCCGACCGCTGGCAGGGGGTGCGAGACCGAATCAAGAAGTTCGGTCTTCGCAACTCCCTTCTCATCGCAATTGCGCCAACGGCCACCATTGCGTCAATTGCTGGTTGCTACGAATGCATCGAGCCTCAGGTTTCCAATCTCTTTAAGCGAGAAACCCTCTCCGGTGAGTTCCTTCAGATCAACCACTACCTTGTCCGTGACCTCCAAGCACGGGGCCTCTGGAACGACGCAACCATCTCCGCCGTCAAGCAAGCCGAAGGCTCAATCCAGGACATCGAAACGATCCCGGAGGACCTTCGGCTTCTGTACCGCACGGCGTGGGAAGTTCCCATGAGGTCGTTGATTGATATGGCGGCGGCCCGGGGCGCATACATCGATCAAAGTCAATCCTTGAATCTCTTTGTTGAGTCGCCGACGATTCCGAAGCTCTCCTCGATGTACCTGCACGCCTGGAAGCAAGGGTTGAAGACCACGTATTACCTGCGGTCACGACCAGCAACGCGAATCAACAAGACCACCACCGGTTCGGGGAATGCGTCAGTCCCAACGCCCCCCGATGGTGGCGAGTCCAAACCTGCCAAGACCTTCACCGAGGAAGAAGCATTGAGCTGCTCCTTGGAGAATCCCGAGTCCTGCGAAGCCTGCCAATAGGGCCCCGTAGCTCAACACTGCGACGTTGATCCCAGTCGCGTTTCATCTCGTATTCAATCCCTCTTTCCCCCTCGCCTGGAGTTTCTATGGCCCACGCCCTTCCCGTTCAAGACTTCGACGACTTCGGACTTGATCCTTCTCACGACCTAGCGCCTGTTGCTGAGCCGATTCAGCGCTCGCTACTGGATCCTGGCTTCAACCTGACCTTGCGTCCCATGCAGTATCCGCAGTTCTACGACATGTATCGCGATGCCATCCGAAACACGTGGACTGTTGAGGAGGTCAATCTTGGCGACGATGTTGCAGACCTGAACAATCGGCTGCTGCCAGCCGAGCGTCACCTCATCAACCGGCTGGTGGCCTTCTTCGCCACTGGCGATTCGATCGTCTCGAACAACCTTGTCCTCAATCTGTACAAGCACATCAACGCGCCTGAGGCGAGAATGTTCTTGTCCCGCCAACTTTATGAAGAGGCGCTTCACGTCCAGTTCTATTTGACGCTGCTCGACACCTATATCCCCGATCACAACGAGCGTGCCGCTGCGTTTGATGCAATCGAGAACATTCCCTCGATTCGTCACAAGGCAGAGTTCTGCCAGAAGTGGATCGGCTCGATCGATGAGCTCGACGAGCTTCGTACCGCTGAGGACCGGAAGAAATTCCTCCTCAACCTGATTTGTTTCGCAGCCTGCATTGAAGGCCTCTTCTTCTTCGCCGCCTTCGCCTATGTGTACTTTCTGCGCTCAAAGGGCCTGCTCAATGGTCTTGCCTCCGGAACCAACTGGGTGTTCCGCGACGAGAGCGGTCACATGAACTTCGCCTTTGCCGTGATCGAGGAAGTGCGGGCCGAAGAGCCCAGCCTGTTCGATGCTGACCTCAACGCTCGGATTGAAGAGATGATGCGTGAGGCGATCGAGTGCGAGGTGAAGTTCGCAGAGGATGTGCTGAGCCAGGGCATCGCTGGCATGTCCGTTGCCGATACCCGCGAGTATCTGCAGTATGTCGCCGATCAGCGGCTGATGACCTTGGGCGTTGGCAAGGTCTTCGGCTCAAAGAACCCGTTCTCCTTCATGGAGCTTCAGGATGTGCAGGAGCTCACCAACTTCTTCGAACGGACGACGAGCTCGTACCAGGTTGGTATCGAAGGAGATGTTTCCTTCGACGAGGAGTTCTAGCAGACCCCACAACATCTCTCGCCTGCCAAAAATGCGAGATTCGGTACCCCGATGGCGCCACCGCCTCGGGGTATCGAGCTTTTTGGGTGACTAACGCGGGCTACTCCGACCGAGATGGCTGAGCTCGTTTAGGTTCGCGGTCCTGCGTAGGGGAGCGCGACTTCCTCACCGGAATCACCCGCCAATTCAGCAGCTACCGAGAGTTCCTGAACGAGCCGCCCAAAGCCAGCGGGGCACAGCCGTCCCCCTCGGCCTGAGATTGCTGCAGCAAATCCGCCAATCTGTTGCACATATCCGAGATGAAACAGCCCGTCGTCTGGCAGCGACTCCGAGGGCTGTGCAAGCGGGACTGGGTCACCGTTGACTTGAAGTTCGGTGCCTGGCGAGACCTCTGAGCGAATCACGCTCTCAGGACTGCTGATCTGCACAGAGATGTCTGATCCTTCGTTGATCCAACCGAGGTCGATAGTTCCAACAAAGCGGTCTGCATAGCGCACCTCAATATGAGCACCAACGACAACCCCCTCTGGAGTGTGCGTCAGAGTACAGCGAAGACCCTCAGGTGTGGAGGAGCTCACTGAACACGAAATGGCGAATGCTCGAGGGCCGAGTTGTCGCACTGCAGATGTCAGTGAGGCGTCACTCGGCTCAAGGTAGAAGCGAACCGCACTGTGATCGATCCCGGAGAGCTGCTGACCTCGCTGCGCGGCCGACAGAAGAACTGGCGCGTGCAAGAGGTTCTCTCCGTAGCAGAGGGTTGAACTGTTTGATTCCGCAAGTGCGATGAGCGTGTCAGTCTGGAGGAGCGATGGGCCCAACGGACCGCACACCAGTGTTGGCAATCTGCGAGCGATCGCCTGCTCAATCAGATCACCAACACGTTCTGCGGCGAGGGCATCTTGGCCCTGGCTCTCGCTCACAATGACGAGCCCATCAATCTTGGAGGGTAGAGAGTTGTTCGAGAAGGGCCGAACTCCCCACGGCTCTGCAAGCAGTTCGGCGTCAGCGATCTGTGGAGCGCCGATTGCCACCAACGTCGCGCCGACGGCGCTGTGAACTGAAGCGGCCTGAGTCGTCACTGCATTTCCAGTGCCGAACACAGCGAGCTTGGTCATGATCCGGAAAGTCGCGCCACGATAGGTGCCATGGTCTCCATGGCATCGCTCTGGAACACGTAGTAGCTCAGTCCCCACTTGTCTCGCCGGTCGTTGAGCTCCTCGCAGATCTGATCCTCGGTTCCAATGACGCAGGTTGGGGTGCGGCGGGCAAGCTCTGGGGTCGTTGCGAACATGGCGCCAGCCATCTCGGCCAAAGCTGAGGTGTCCTCAGAGCAGGATGCGAGAAAGACCAGCACGTTGAGCTCAAGGTCCTCGAAGCGGTCTCCCGCTCCCTCGCGCACCCACTGAAGCTTCTGTTCAAATCGATCGAGTCCAGCGTCACGGGCCGCGTCAGCGTCAATGCTGCCTGAGTGAATCGATGGGTTGATGCCGACAATATCGGCGTGCTTGCCAGCGAAACGAAGCATTCTGGGAGCGCCACCGCCAATCAGGAGTTTTGGTCCTCCGGGTCGATGCGGCTTTGGGAACCCGTTGAGATCGCTGATCTGATAGTGCTCTCCGGAGAAGTCGACAGGATCTGGTCCCCATAGTCCGCGAATGATCTCGACCGCCTCGAAAAATCGTTCGACGCGGACCTTTGGCTCCTCATAGGGGATGCCTGATTGCTCGTAGTCACTTCTCATCCAACCAGAACCCAAGCCGAATTCGACGCGACCCTCGCTGAGGAGATCGATCGTTGCGAGTTCTTTGGCGAGAACTACCGGGTGCTTATAGTCGTTGTCAAAAACGAGAGCGCCGACATTGAGCGCTGTGGTCGCCGAGGCGGCCGCCATCATCGCCGGAAGTGGTGCTAACTGGTCGCCGAAATGATCTGGCAAGAAGACAGTGCTGTATCCCAGGGTCTCGGCCCGTTGAACAGTCTCCGTCCAGGTCATTGCTGGAAGTGCATTGTTACATTGAATGCCGAAGCGGAATTTTCGAGGGTGGGCCATGAAGTAACTCTCTCTGTGGTCTTGGCATTGGAACTTACCAGTGCTGCACTGGTCGGCAACGCTGCACGCACTATCGTGTGACGGTGGCGCGTTCTCCCCGAACAACGAGGTTTCGCTTGTTGCTGCGTTTCCTCTGGGCGATGGCCCTTGGTGTGGCGACCTTGTGCGGAACAACGTATGGCTTGAGCGCCAGCATTGCATCGGGCCGCCCCCTCTCCTCGCATCAGCCAGACAAACCAATCCTCCTCGCTCCGCTCGCCACCCGATCGGTGATCTATGACGCCAACGGTGCAGAGATGGCGCTTCTCTTTGCTGATGAGGACCGCCAGGAGATTCCGTTGGACTCAGTTCCTGACCTCCTGAAAACGGCAGTGATCGTGACTGAGGATGAGGCCTTCTACTCACACAAGGGTGTCAATCTAAAGTCCGCATTTCGGGCGCTGTTGTCCAACGTCAACGCTGGTGAAACCACACAGGGCGGTTCGACGATCACACAGCAGCTCATCAAGAACTCATTGCTGACCTCGGAGCAGACGCTGGAACGCAAGGTGAACGAAGCTGTGCTGGCGCTTCGTCTTGAGAAGCAGATCTCGAAGGATGAGATCCTGGAGCGCTACCTCAACACCGTGTACTTGGGTCATGGCGCGTATGGGCTGCAAGCGGCCTCGGAGACCTATTTCGACAAGAGCGTTGCGACGATTACCTGGCCAGAGGCGGCATTGCTTGCTGCGCTCATCAAGAACCCCGTTGGATATGACCCAATCCAGTATCCAGACCTGGTCAAAGAGCGACGGTCAATTGTTGCCCGACGCTTGCTGGATGAGGGCGAGATCTCTGAGGCAGTTCGGGACGAGATCGATAACGCTCCACTGCCCTCGGAGCTCTTTAAGCGCAGCAAGGCAACTGCTTCGGCGCAACTCGTGGGCGGCAGCTATTTCTCCGAGGAAGTGAAGCAGCAACTCTTGGACATGGTGGAGCTCGGCGCGACGCCGCGTGAGCGGTACGACTCGGTGTTCAAGGGTGGCCTTCGTGTGAAGACAACCTATGAGCCAGATGCTCAGGCTGCCGCTGAGCTGGCCGTGTTGAACTTCCCCGATACCAGAGGACAGTTCTTTGCAGCGGTCGCCTCGGTGGAGAGCACCTCGGGAGCTATTCGAGCAATGGTGGGCGGCCCAAACTATGAGATTTCAAAGACGAACTATGTGACCCAAGGTTGGCGACAACCTGGTTCCTCCTTCAAAATGCTGGTCCTGGCAGCGGCGTTTGACGCGGGATACGTACCCGCCGACACGATCAGTGGAATCTCCCCGTGCAAGTTCCCCGATGCCAATTCCAAAGGTGGGGTGTATTCAGGCACGAATTCAAGCGGCGGAGGAAAAGTGGCTGACCTCACCAGCCAAACCACAGCGTCTTCAAACTGTGCGTTTCTTCGACTTGGCCAGACTGTGGGGCTGGAGAAGGTCGCTGCCCTCGCTGAGTCGATGGATATCCGAACGATCGACGAGAACTTCAAGGAGATCCCGCTCTCCGATGCGCTCGTGACAACGATGCCCCTTGGAGCAAAAGAGGTTCACCCACTTGCAATGGCTGGAGCCTATGCGGCAATGGCCAATGACGGGCTGTATCACAAGCCGTATTACATCGAAGAGGTAACCGACTCCAAGGGCACCGTCCTCTTCACCCACGTCGATCCTGGCCGCCAAGTGGTCACACCGCAGACTGCCCGTCTGGTCACCCAAGTGCTCGCAAAAAATGTCACCAGCGGCACTGGACGCAATGCACGACTCAAGACACAGGTTGCAGCTGGCAAGACCGGAACAACCCAGGAAAACGCGGACGCGTGGTTCGTCGGATATACGCCGCAGCTTGCAACTGCGGTGTGGATTGGCTCGCCCACGTCTCGTGACAAGCTCATTATCCGAGGAAAGACGATCTTCGGCGCGGATTATCCAGCCAAGATCTGGAAAGCCTACATGGAGCCAATGCACGCTGATCTTGAACCAGTTCCGTTCACTCCGGCCGCCAAGACCCGCAAAGGTAAAGCCATTCGGTATACCAACAAGGTGGACAAAGGCGGCACAGTTCGTCCGAAGGCGAAAACAACCACCACGATTCCCGGTACGCCTCCAGTGGTGCCAACCCCCGAGGCGCCTGCCAATCCCGCACCTCCAGAGGCCCCAGCGGCTGGTCCGTGACGCGCTAGGGTCAAGAGGCCTTCGCCCGCTACAGCTCAGGCCAAGACATGGGGGCCGGTGTTGGCTGTGTTGAGACTCCATCTGCTCCGAGAGAAGCAGCGCTGAGAGAAACAGGAGAGAACCGTGAACGTCATGCACAAGTTGCTTGATCTGCAGGCCTGCGACACTCGATGTACCCAACTGGAGTACCAGCTCAGCCACCACAGTAGTTTTGAACTCCGCGATCAGGCCGCGGCATCCCTTGCCGAGCATGACCAAGCCGCGTCAGCGTGCAGGGCTGCTCGCAATGAGGTGTCTGCCAGACAGCGCCCGATCGAGGAACAGGTTCGTGTCGCGGAGCAGAAACTCACCAAGGACAATGACGCGCTGTATAGCGGTGCTGTGACTGGGCACAAAGAACTTGAGGCGCTGCAACACGAAATGGCGCTCCAACGTAAGCGAATCTCGGAGTTTGAAGACACGCTGCTTGAGCTGATGGAGGAGGCGGAGCCCCTCGACGAGCAGCTCCTCGCTGCTGAGAGAGCGCGGCCCGATCTGGAGGCCCAGTTGAGCGCCGCTGAGCAGGCTGTGTTGGCTGCAGTTGCCGAGATCGAAGTGGAGCTCGATGCAGAACTGGCGAAGCGAGCAGCGTTGGCTGAGACGCTTCCCGAGGACCTGCTTGCACAATACGAAGGACTTCGGAAAGGGTCTGGCGGTCAAGGCGCCGCCCGCCTCGGGGCCGGCGGACGGTGCGAAGGCTGCCATCTCACGTTGCCTCGGGCAGAGTATGAAGCTGCGAAACGTTCCGCTCCTGGCGAAGTATTTCTCTGTCCAGAGTGCGGTCGTATTCTCGTGCGAGTGGACAACCTCGAAGCGGAAACAGCGGACGCGGAGTAGCCGAGGGTGGTGTTCTGGTTCGCCGCGTGCTCTGCAGCGATTGTGTGGCTGGTGTTTCAAAGCCCTGCGTTTGACTATCGACTGGTGATGGCAGGCTCGCTACTTGGTCTCGTGGAACTTCCCTTCGGGCCTGGGCCGTTCCAGTCGCTGTCGCTGTCCGTGCTGGTGTTGGGTGCGGTGATGGTTGGAACCATCGGAAGACGTCTTTCCCGGCGAAAGTGGTTGGGAGTTCCAATTGGGATGTTCTTGCATCTGGTGTTGAATGGCGCGTGGAGTTCGCACCGAGTTTTCTGGTGGCCGCTCTTTGGGATTGAGTTGCCAGGTCAACGTGCGATGGTGATTGATCGGGGCGTGTGGTCGGTGGTACTCGAAGCTGCGGGGGTGCTCGTGGGAATTTGGCTCTGGGGTGAGTTCGGCTTCAGCGATCGGGGTCGTCGGCAGCGATTCCTGCGAACCGGGCAACTGGATCGAAGTTTTGTCGGGGCCCGCCGCCAGATCGCGAACCAGGATACGGAGTCGCAGCCATGATTTCGTTGTTGCGTCATGGGCGAACCCGTTCCAACGCGGATGGGCTTCTCCTGGGGAGAGCTGATCCTCCGCTGGATTCCCTCGGTGAGCGCCAGGCCCGAGCAGCTGCAATCGCTTTGCCCGAGGTGACTCGAGTGCTGAGTTCGCCGCTGCGCCGGGCGATGCAAACGGCGGAGGTCGTTGCTGCTCAGCATGGCTGCGGAGTTGAGCAAGCCGACCGATTAATCGAGTTGGACTACGGCGACTGGGACGAGCGACCGCTGCGTGATGTGGCGGCAGCGGAATGGGCACACTGGCAAGCATCTCCACACTGGTCTCCCCCAGGAGGCGAGTCCTTGGTTGCTGTGGGAAGTCGGGTTCGTTCGCTGCTCGAAGAGATCGCCGAAGAGGCCGCGCACAGCCACCTTGTGTTGGTCACCCATGTCTCGCCGCTGAAGGCCGCAGTTGCTTGGGCACTGGGCGTTGATGACCAAGCGGCGTGGAGAATGTTCGTCCAGCCTGCGTCGATCTCCACGATTGATACGAGAAACAAGCAGCCCTCGTTGCATAGCTTCAACCAGGTGGGCCATCTCGTTGAGTGCTGGTGAGTCCCTCTATAGGCGGGGTTCTGTTCCCCGGTTCCTTGCGGAGCTCCGGTTCGGTAACCATCCATCTATGCGGCCTACCTGTGAGTGATGCCGAGGCATCGGGCGGGCAACCCAACTCACTACTTGGCCTTGCTCCGGATGAGGCTGCCAAGCCGCAATGGTCACCCACTACGCTGGTGCGCTCTTACCGCACCGTTTCAGCCTTGCCTGTGCCTGCAAGCAGGCCATCGGCGGTTTGTTCTCTGTTGCACTAACTGTGAGGTCACCCCCACCTGACTCTCGTCAGCATCCTGCCCTGCGGAGCCCCGACCTTCCTCAACGCCCTCAACGAGGTTGCTGCGGCTACCCGAGGTACTCACCAGCGGTTAGCACCATACCGCGTGGTGGCTGCCAGGCTAGAAGTCGATCTGGCTCAGCTGCTCAATCCATCCAGTGGATCGCTTCACCGCCTCAGCGTGAACAGAGCGATGGCTCGCCCGATCGAAATCTGGATCTGGCGCCGCGGTCCACAGCGGATTCCAGGAACTGCCCACCGACTCCCAATCGGGCCAGATGCCACACTCAAGTCCTGCGAGAAACGCGGCGCCCAAGGTGGTGGCGTCTCGAACGGGAGAGACCTCAATCCGATGTCCGCTCAAGTTGGCGAGTGCTTGAACAAAGACGGTGTTTCGACTCATTCCACCATCGACACGGAGTTGTTCGAGAACAATTCCGGCATCGAGGGTTGCCGCCTCCATGAGATCGGTACCGCGTTGGGCAATACCTTCCAACACGGCTCGGCAGACGTGGGCACGGGAGCTTCCCCGGGTGAGGCCAAGGAGCGCTCCGCGGGCTCCGTAGTCCCAATGTGGAGTTCCGAGCCCAAGTTGCGCAGCAACGTAGCTGACTCCTTCGGACGTCTCGCAGGTGGCAGCGAGCGCTTCGGATTCCTCAACCGAAGCGATGATTCCGAGTTCGTCGCGAAGCCATTGCACGTTGGTGCCCGCCGATAATGCGATTGCTTCCAGCCCCCACATGGTCTGGGTCCCCCGACGCCAACAGACAATCGGAAACGACCCATGGGCAGTGCGGGTTTCGACTGCGGGTCGCTCGTGACCGATGCAGAGGTCCAGCATGGCACCGGTGCCGAAAGTGATCTTGGTGTGGCCAGGTTCGAAGCAGCCTTGGCCGATGAGCGAGCTCTGCTGGTCGCCGACAAGGCCGCAGATCGGAGGCGATCCGGGGAGCGCTGTTGCGTCTCCGATATAGCCACTGGAACTCACCACCGTTGGGAGGAACTCAAGGGGGATGTCCAATACGTCAAGGATGTGCGCATCCCAACCGGTCACCTCTGGGTTGGTGAGGCCGGTCACCGCGGCGTTGGTCGCATCGGTGACGAAGTGTGCGCCTTCGGTCAACAGCCACACCAGCCAAGCGTCGGGGGTGCCCGCGCACAGGTTTCGGCTCCGGCTTCCCTCCACGGAATCCAGGATGTGTGCGATTTTGGTTGCGGTCTGATTCGGAGCGAGGCGCAGACCGAGAGATCGGAGCCGCAGGCACTCGCCGAGGGTCCGCAGGTCCTGCCAGCTCTGTGCGGGCGCGAGTGCTTGGCCGGTGTCGCGATCCCACACGATGCATGAGGCTCGTTGGGTCGATATTCCCACAGCGTCGACAGGCCCTACTGCGGCGATAGCTTCAGCGCCGATGGTCAGGGCGTGGGTTCCATACTCCGCTGGATCAAACTCCACGAGTCCAGGTGTGGAGGTGTCAGGGATGGTCTCGACAAGCCGCTCCCAAACAACGTGGCCCAGATTGTCCACGACTGCTGCTCGGATGCCGCTTGACCCCGCGTCGAGAACCAGAATGCTCACTCGGGTGAACTAGCAGCCGAGCCATTGTCGGTTGCGCTGTTGGTTCGGCTGGTGGTGGGGGTGTCCTCGCGTAGCGGCTTTGTTCGGCGCTCGATCGCGGCACCGAACATCCCGCAGGTGGCCAACAAGAGCGCAAGGAACGCCCACGCAACGGGGTTGGAGAGCGGCTCGCCGCTGATCAACCTGCGGATAGTTCCTGCTGCTTGGATGATGCAATACATGACAGCCGCTGCAAGCGCCCCATGTTGAAGGGGCCGGGAACTCGTGAGTTTGCCGGCGGCGAAGCCACACAGGCAGCCGCTCAGCAGAATGAGCAGCACAATGGCGTAGTTGAAGGGATCTCCTTTGGAGACTCGCCCGGAGTCGATCAGCCATTGTTGGGCAACCGCTAGCGGAATTGCGAACGTGCCGCCCGAGACAGCTGCTTTGATCACCACCGGCCACGACATGGGCGGTGTTTCTTGATCGGTAGCCATTAGTGCTCCGGGAACTCAATGGGTCCGAAAGCACTCGGTAGTCCAAGCTTGGAGGGGTTCAGGATCCCCGATGGATCGAGCGCAGATTTGATGGAAGTCAACACGTTGAAACCACCTCCCATGGCAGTCTCCATGAACCGGCCGCGGTTGACTCCGACGCCGTGATGATGGCTCAACGCCCCTCCGTTGTTCAGCACAGCGGTCGTTCCCTCATCCCAGACGGCCCGGTAGTAGCGGTCCTTCTGATCAGCTTCAGGTTTGCCGGCAAAGGTGAAATAGAGGCATGCACCATCCAAATAGGCGTGTGACTGATGTGCTGAGACAGCAAGGGTGCCTGGGATTGCTGCGATGGCGGCAAGTGCTCGCTCATAGATGACATCGAGGCGAGACCATGGCGCTGCAATTTCCATGGTGTCAACCACCAGTCCACCGCTAATCAGTGATTCAAGCGCCGCAACATCATTGCGCTTCTTGAGCCAGTGCCCGACGAGGTCGTTTGAAAGTGGTTCTGCCTCCGCGCACTCGTGTTCAACAACGGCCCAGGTTCCCTCGACGATGCACTCGTCACCTTCGTCGAGCACGATCATCACATTGGTTGCTTCGCCGGTGCCGTAATTCCTGTCGGATTCGACTGCGTCATAGAGCCGCAGGACGGCTGGTGTGGCGCCTCTACGGAGGATACGTCGACACGCGTCGAGTCCTTCTGCGAACGAAGTGAACCCATACGCTGCCTGTCGTTCAGTTGTGGGGACTGGGTGACAGCGCAGCGTCACAGCAGTGATGATTCCGAGGGTTCCCTCAGATCCGATGAAGATCTGGTTCAGATCTGGTCCCACTGCCTGCCGTGGTTGACCGCCAGTCGAAATGACTCGCCCATCGGCGAGTACGACTTGCAGACCTGTCACGATGTCTTCGATCTTGCCGTAGCGGGTTGAGAGCTGACCAGCTCCTCGGCACGCGGCCCAACCGCCAACGGTGGCGAGTGTCATCGATTGGGGCCAGTGGCCTGCCGTGAGCCCATGGGTGGTTCTGAGCTCATCCTCAAGGTGATCGCCAAAGGTCCCCGCAGCTACGGTGACCGTCAGTGAGTTGTTGTCGACGTCAAGAATCCCGTTGAGTCCGCAGAGGTCAAGGCACACCCCACCGTGAACGGGTACCGACCCACCGGACACTCCTGATCGGCCGGCGACCACCGTCAGAGGGATCCTCTCCTCATTGCAGACCTTGGCAATGGCGCTCACCTCCGCAACGGTGGTTGGTTGACAGAGCGCTGCTGCGAGGCCGCCGGTCTGATTATTCAACGCCCAGGTCATTGCGAGCGGCCACCAATCCCGACTCGCCTGTCGAAGTGAGTTGGGGTCAACGCTGACGACTGCGCATGCAGCTCGTAGCTTCTGAAGCACGTGGTCGGAGATCGGGGAGTGAGCCCCAACAATCGCCGAGCTGGTTGCCTCGGCCTCGCCCGCGAGTGGAATTGGTGAAGTTGGCCGCGCTGGGCCGAGGCCTTCAGCGAGGGCTCCCATGTGGAGTTCACTTCCATTGCCCATCGCTATGTTCGACTGCCTGGGTAGCTCAGTGGGGCTTGTCATTGCCTGCCTTCGTTGTGGTTCGTTCAATCAACTCTAGTGATGAACGAACCACGCTGAAGGCTCGGCGGTTGATCCTCGATCTGGCCGGCCTAGGTCTCGAGGTCGAGCGTGGTTGGCGGGGCTGCCGTGGTGGACGAGGTGGTGGTACTTGACGTGCTGGATGTGCTTGACGTACTAGAAGTACTTGAGGTGCTTGAGGTGCTCGTGCTCGACGTCGACGAGGTCGGAGCGCCACTCGTCGTCGTGGTGCCGAGTTCGCAATGGGCTTCTGGGTACCAGAAGCCTCGGGCATCAAGCGCCCAGCCGCCTCCCCAGAAGAGATACATCGGTGAGATGCAGACCGGCAAGCAGACCGGTGCAGTGAAGTAGCTCACGAAGTCATAGGTTCCCGAGGTGTACCACAATGATGTTCCTGCGGGGCACACTGGCTCTGCCATGGTGGTGGTCGTGGTGCTGGTCGTGGGCGCCGCAGTGGTGGTGGTGGTGGCCACGCAACCAGCCAGGTCGAACACATCGCAGAGGGAGGTATCTCCGTCTGCGCCTGCGACGGCACTGATGTCAATGCTTCCAAACCCCAAGGCCGAGCCGAACTGAAGTGTTGGGAGCCGGACCCGTGCCCGTCGTTGCCCCGAGGCTGGCGTGGTGTCGAAGGAGATGCACTGATTGTTCGCTATGACGTCGCTTGGCGCGAATTCAATAAGCCGTTTTGCATCGACGCAGGGCGACCAGGCCGATGGATCGATATCGAGGCTCCGGTCAGCGAGTGCCTTGACGGCGTCGGAGACTTCTTGTGGGGTCTTTCCAGTATTGATCTGGTAGATCGCCAACATGGCCGCAGAGTCGGCGACTGCTTGGTATTCGGCCCTGATCGAGCGCTGCCTGCCGACGTCAATACTGAACGACGCGAAGCTGAGCAGTCCTGTCATGAGCATCGCCGTCAGGATGAGCGTCACGCCCTTCTCTCCCGCCCCACGCTCAGACCGTCGGAGTGTATTCGTGGCGTTCATAGCTACCTCTAGTGCTCGAGTGTTTCGTGCCCTATTTCTGGGTATACCTAAACCAAATGGGCGTATGTGCCTGAGGTTGTCAGTGGCCGCTTTTCGGGTCGATTTGGACATGTCCATACTTTCGTCAATCGAGTCGAGTTGTGTAAGTGCTGGGTTGCCCATTTGATGTCATCAAACTCCCTACCTTTCGCCTAGTCCTTGGGGCCCGCACCAATAGGTCGTTTAGCTCACTCTGGGTCACCGGATAGTCACCTGAAGTGGTATTGTGGTTCCCAGGGTCAGCGACGTACTGGGTGGTCGCGGGCCTGCTTCTTTCCCGTCCCCGGGCAGTGTCCAGGGCACGGACGGACAGGTTCACCGGTAGCGGGTGGGACTGTAAGGGCAGAGATGCACGTTCCTGCACTACATGCCTTGAGTCGGGTCACAGAAGCTCCAACTCTGGCCCGAAAAGGCTGTTTCGCTACCGCCAACTATGGGTGTCAGGCCGACGTAGGTGATTGGAGTCTCCATCCTCATTTTGAGGACACGATTGTTGAGGAGTGGCGCCCAGAATCCAGTCGTGGAGGTCATTTTGGTCATCGTGCACACCATCAGGCCATTGCCGACGGTATGGGTTGCCGGATTCGAGACATTGTTGAAGTCGACGAACCTGACCATGACACGGATGTTGGCTTCCGGCACCCCGGAGTTACGTTTGGCCATACACATCACTCGCTGTGTTGCCGCGTCGCCCGGCGGGCCTGTGAGATTGCAGCCAGTGGTAGAGCCGAGGATTGCGCGAGCGGAGTTCCACGACGCATTTCGCACGTTGGATCGCGCGTCAATAGACATGTCGAAGACGGTCCCGAAGTCGACCAGTGCCGTCAGGACCATCATGATTGGGATAATCGCGAACGCGAGTTCCACCGCTGCTGCGCCCCGCTCGGAGGGCTTGTGCTTCTTGCGACGTGGTAGAGAAAAGATATTCCGGCGGAGACTTCGAACTTGCCAGCGTTGGATGGATGAGTGCGTAGGTCGAGACATGCTATTCCAAACCGATCGGGTCATCCGCGGTGCAGAAAGACCAGTTGCCACCAGGTAGCGGGTTCTCTTCGTAGGTAGGTAGCCACGTGAACGTTGCGGACTTGCCGGTCTTTACGACTGAGCGCTGTGTGTAGACCCTTCCGTTGAAGACGGGGCCCCACAGTCCGCTTCCCCGAAACGAGGTGGTCATCACGCAGACAATTACCTGAGCGTCAGGTCCAAAGTTGGTGTAAGTCTGCTTTCCGTTGGCGCCCTGATACATCACCTTGAGACGGACATCGTCTGGGCCAAGACGGGTGAGCTTCTGCGTGAGGCATACGGCCTTCACGAACAGGATCTCTGGAGTGCCAGGTGCGTTGTGGGTGCAGGTTGTTGTCTCGCCAACGTTCGCGTTGACAGCAGCGCGTGCGACCTCGCGGGTGCCAGCGCTGAGCAGGAGCTTTCGCTGGTAGTTGCCGCCGAAGTCAAAGACTGCGAGCACGAGGAGGAAGAACAAGGGCAGCACCAGCGCTGCTTCGACGAGCGACGCGCCGCGCTCGGATCGATGGGCACCCGAGAACGGGAACGCTGAGCGTTCCTGTCGTTTCGCTCCAGGGTGGGGCGCAGTTCTGGTCCGGTGGTTGGGCACGAAGTAATCATCGGCCGCGGAGCGGTTGAGGTGAAGTGCCGTCGAACCCAATTCGAGTAGTCGTTACTGCTCTGCTTCTCCTGGGCCGATTGGGCAACCACGTGGGCCGTCATGCCCACTCAAAGCATTATCTCAGCCACTCATAGTAGTTTTCAGACAGCGTATTTGCGCGCCCAGCTGGCCGAATTGCCTAGATTCCGGGAGAAGACATCTCGACCCCGGTGTGGAGGAGTTCCAAAATGTCCACCGGAGGTAGATGGGCGGCGAGCCGCTCGTGTTCAGTGCTCGCTTGGAACTCGGCCGCAGAGGCTCGGGCCTTCTCTGGGGACCATCCCAATTCTGATCCAATCAATTCAGCCACGCTGTCCGCCGCTTCCGAACAAGCGTCTCGGCCGAGCAATCGAGCACGCGTGCGTCGGCTCAGTACATCATCCACCGAGGTCGCCATCTCCGAGCGAACCGCAAAGACCGCCTCCGCTCTCAGGTAGGGCAGCCCAGGGATCAGCGGAGCGGCAAGTGTCTCGTCCTGGGCGATCAGATCGGCGAGGGCGTGGATCTCGCCGCCGAATCTGCGCGCCAAGTGTGAAGCAGTGTCGAGGCTGAACCCGTGATCAACGAGCTCCTCAGAAGCATGTTCATATCCGTCCGCCCCTCGAAGTCGAAGCCGTTTCGTCGTAGAACCTGGCGTCCGGGAGCGAAGCGCGAGGGGTGCCTGGGCGGACCTGGTGAGTCTCTTGAGCACGAGGTCGACGGTGTCCTCCGCCATATGGCGATAGGTGGTGAGTTTGCCGCCGGTGATGCTCACCATCCCGTTGGGTGACTCCTGAATTCTGTGACCTCTGGACAAATCGGCTGTGCGGCCTGAACTGGCCGCCTTGACCAGTGGGCGCAGGCCAGCCCAAGTTCCGGTGACGTCGGCGGGCGTCAACTGCGTGGTGGCGAAGTGATTGAACGCCGTCAGGAGGTACTGCACATCTTCGGTGGTGCAGGTCGGGTCATCGAGCGGGCCGTCGTAGTCGGTGTCGGTGGTTCCGATGTAGGCGAAGTCGCCGAGGGGAACCACAAAGATCGATCGCTTGTCCTTTGGCACGGGAATGACCGCCGCGATCGTGTTTCGGACCAACGAGTGTGGGACGGTGATGTGAATCCCTTTCGCCGGTCGAATGGTGTCGGGGTTTGTGCCCTCGGCGAGACCCTGCAGCTCATCACTCCACACGCCTGCAGCGTTCACGACAGCCGAGGTATTGATGGTGAACGTTTCCCCGTCAGTGCTGACTTCGACGCCGTTGAGTTGACCCGATGAGTTGCATCGAAACCCAGTGACGGCGACGTAGTTAGCGCACACTGCACCATGGTGAAGTGCTGCAGTGCGGCACACCGCGGTGACGAGTCGGGCATCATCGGCTGCGGCATCAAAGTACACGTAGCCGCTCACCAGGTTCTGCGGCTTCAGGGTGGGCATGTAGTCCAACGCCTCCGACTGAGTGACTCGTCGATGGAGTTTGCCGAGCCGAATCCCACCGGTCAGGTCATATCCCCACATTGCAGCGCCCAGCACTCGAGCGATCTTGGCTGGAATGACGCCGTCCTTGCCAAACATGGGAATCAGAAAGGGGAGCGGTGAGACCAAGTGCGGAGCGTTGTCCAGCAGACGCTGCCGCTCGGCCAAGGCCTCATAGACAAGTCGGATGTCGCCATGCTGAAGGTAGCGCAATCCGCCATGGATGAGTTTTGATGACTTCGAACTCGTCCCGCTTGCGAAGTCGCAGCGGTCGACCAGTGCGGTCTTGAGGCCGCGGGCGGCAGCGTCAAGAGCGACGCCAGCACCCGTGATGCCTCCGCCGACGACAACCACATCGAATTGCTCTGATCTCAGCCGAACGAGTGAATCCTGGCGGTCGAAAGTAGCTAGCGTCACCCCTCAAGCGTAGACCGAGCCGCCTCGGATGCAGCAATGGCTAGGAGGTAGTTGCTGCGATGCCCGGATGTACGCGGGCACCAGGTGTGAACTCCACCGGAATGTGCTTGATGCCGCCGATGAAGTTGGATCGAAGTCGTTCCACCTCGCCAGCAATTCGCATATCTGGGGTTCTGGTCACCAGTTGCTCGAAAATCAGGCGAAGCTCGAGGCGAGCGAGATTTGCGCCAAGGCAGAAATGGGCGCCGCCACCCCCGAAAGCCACGTGATCATTGGGGGTGCGGCCAACATCGAATCGGAATGGATCCTCAAACACTTCCTCGTCTCGGTTGCCGGAAACATGCCACATGGCGATCTTGTCGCCCGCCCGGATGTGCTTGCCGCGAAGCTCAAAGTCAGCCGTTGCTTGCCGTCGAAAGTAGAGCACCGGCGATGACCAACGGAGTATTTCCTCAACGGCTGACGGCATCAGATCGGGATTGTCTCGCAGTCGCTGCATCTGATCAGGGTGTGTCATGAGCGCGTGCATTCCGTGCGCTGTTGCGTTTCTTGTGGTCTCGTTGCCTGCGACTGCGAGTAGCAGAATAAAGAGTTCGAACTCTTCTGAGGTGAGTTTGTCTCCGTCGATCTCGGCATTGATGAGCTTGGTCACGACGTCATCTCGAGGGTCTTCGCGGCGCCGAGTTCCCAGCTCACTGGCGAACATGTAGAGCTCAGCTGCCGCCATGGTTGCATCAAGGGTGTTCGCAGGATCCTTGTTGTATTCGGGATCATCTGCGCCGACCATCCGATTGGACCAATCGAACAGCAAATGGCGCTCCTCCTGCGGTACTCCCATGATCTCTGCAATGGCTTGAAGGGGCAGCTCCGCTGCAATCTCGGTGACGAACTCGCAGTGGCCCTGCTCGATCACTTGGTCGACGATGAGCTCTGCGCGGTACGCGAGGTGTGCTTCGAGCAGGCCGATCATTCTCGGCGTGAATCCCTTGTTGACGAGCAGTCGGTAGCGGGTGTGCCGAGGCGGGTCGGTCATGACCATGATCTTGCCCCGCATGTCCATTCCCTCCTCGATCTTGGAGGCTTCGAGGAGGGTGATTCCGCCTTGTTCCGCGCTAAAGGTTTCGGCATCGCGGTTCACTTGCTGCAGATCGGCGTGCTTGGTGATTGACCAGAATCCTGGTCCATCCTCCTCGGTGGTCCAGTGGACTGGGTCCTCAGCGCGCAGCACAGCGAACATCTCATGATGTTCCATTCGCTGAAAGCGGTCGAGATCGGTGAGGTTTACGTCTTCGAGTTTCATGGTTCCCCCTCTGAGGTGGCCAACGTATCGCAGGAATCGGGTTCGGTGGCGCGTCTGCACGGATTGTTATCTAGCAATTATTGCAGTGAGAGCGAAATCTCGGCTAAGGTCTCGGCGTGCAAGCTCCAGCAGATCTCGTCGAGACGTATCGAGAATTGGGCCTGAAGGTGACCCCGCAGCGGTTCGCTGTGTTTGAGGCACTCTTCGGCAATCCACAACACCCAACTGCTGAAGCAGTGTATGCCGCAGTGTCTGAGCAGATGCCGTCGGTGTCACTGCGAACGGTCTATTCCGTCTTGGCAGAGCTCGCCGACATGGTCGAAATCCACCAACTTGACCTTGGAACCGGGTCGGCACGGTTCGACCCAAATACTGATCCGCATCATCATCTTGTGTGTCAACGCTGCGGCAAGGTCCGCGACGTTCACCTTGGCTCCTCGGTTCCTGTTCCGGCCTCGAACAGCCTCGTCCACAATGGTGAGCTCTTCACTGTCTTGGGCACCGAGGTGGTGTTCCGTGGCATGTGCGGCAGCTGTAGCAGCAAGGAAGCACTCACAAACACTCATCATTCGGGCCTCCCTCCTGAAGGACACGCTCCCTCAGACAGCCCTCGCCCGTTCCTCGGCGAGGGTTGAGGCCACAACCGGAGCCGGCCCTCCGCTGGCGCCGGGCATTCGGTTCAGCCGACCAGGTTGGACACGACACCCAGCAACAAGAAAGAGAACAACATGGCAGAGCTCAAAGGCTCAAAGACAGAAGAGAATTTGAAAGAGGCGTTTGCTGGCGAGAGCCAAGCAAACCGGCGGTATCTGTGGTTCGCGCAGAAGGCGGATGTTGAAGGCTACCCAGACGCAGCAATGCTGTTTCGTTCGGTAGCCGAAGGTGAAACTGGCCACGCGTTTGGCCACTTTGATTTCCTCTCCGCTGTTGGTGACCCCGCTACCGGCGAACCTGTTGGCTCGACTGAAGACAACTTCAAGTCAGCCATCGCAGGCGAGACCTACGAGTACACCGAGATGTACCCAGGTTTCGCAAAGACTGCCCGCGACGAGGGTTTCGACCAGATCGCAGAATGGCTTGAGACGCTTGCTCGTGCAGAGAAGTCCCATGCAGGACGATTCACCGAAGGCCTTGCCGCCCTCGGCTAATGCTGCAAGTGGTGTCGAGGTTGGCTCACCGAAGATCGGCACGCCAGCCTCGACACCCGAAACTACTTGTTTGTCCCGTCGGTTGGCCTCGGCCGACGGCGCGCCTGGATTGATGACACCGCACTGGAGCACCTGTGACCACTACCTACGATCCGTTTCACCCTCAGTACCTCGATGAAAGCGACCTTCGCGAGGAGCTCACCCGTGTGTACGACCTCTGCCACGGGTGTCGGCTGTGCTTCAAGTTCTGTACCTCATTTCCGACGTTGTTCTCCGCTATTGATCAACATGACAGCCAGGATGCCGCGCTGTTGACTGTTGCCGAGCAAGACCAAGTTGTTGATGAGTGTTTCCAGTGCAAGCTCTGTTACATCAATTGCCCATACATTCCCGGCCAATCTGAGTGGGATCTCGACTTCCCCAGACTGATGATGCGCGCCGAGCAGGTGCTCTATCGCAATCGGGCCAGCTCGCGAAAGTCGAACGTAACGAACGCAGCGCTCGCAGCGACAGACCTCGCTGGCAAGGCCGGTTCGATCCTCTCGCCCGTCGCGAACCGAGCGATCGGAACGCCGAACTCTCCGGTCAGAAAGCTCATGGAGAAAGCGACGGGAATCTCCGCAGAGCGGATCCTGCCGCCATATCAACGAACCCGATTCTCCACCTGGTTCAAACGGCATACGCCACGTTTGGGTCGGGCAGTTCGCCCCGAGACTGCACTGGTCTTTCCAACCTGTTTGGTTGAGTATCAGCAGACCGAGGTCGGACGTGATCTGGTTAGTGTCTACGAGCGCAACGGCGTCGAATGTCAACTTCCCGCAGGTCAGCGTTGCTGCGGTGCGCCAATGCTTCACCAGGGCGATCTCGAAGGCTTCCGCCACAATGCCGAGCACAACATCAAGCTCCTCTCCACTGCACTTCGCAAGGGGGCCGCACGAGGGGAGAACCTGACGATTGTGGTGCCTCAGCCAACGTGTGGGTACGTCATCAAGAAGGACTATCCCGACTACGTTGGCGGTCCTGACGCCGAACTGGTGGCCAACAACACGAAGGACTCCTCAGAATTCCTGATGGACATCCACCGAGCTGACAAGTCAGCCGGCCTCGAAGGGTTGGATACCAGCTTTGATGGCGCAATTCCAGAAACGACCACCTACCACGCGCCATGTCACCTTCGAGCGCAACAAATTGGCCTTCGGTCACGAGATCTTCTCAAACTCACTGGAACCAAGATCACCCTGGTTGCCGAATGCTCGGGAATTGATGGCACCTGGGGCCTTCGTGCGGAGAACCTTGAGATCTCGCGCAAGGTAGCCAAGAAGATGGGCCAAGACATTCTCGCTGCAAATAGCGCGGCAGTGGCGGGTGATTGTTCGTTGGCCAACGGTGGAATCGAACTTGAAACCGGCGAAGTTCCCCAACACCCGCTCTCCCTGATGGCTCGCGCCTACGGAATTCCTAAGGACCACTGACTCGTGACACGCCAACTCGCACTGACTGATATCGCCGATCTCCGAGAGTATGAGCGCGGCCGGGAAGAATTCCGTGCCGAGATCATCGAGATGAAGAAGCGTCGCAGAATACCGGTCGGACCCCACTGCACCTTGCTGTTCGAGAATCGCGAGACGATCCTGTTTCAGATTCAAGAGATGGCGAGGGTGGAGAAGCTCATCACCGATGAGGCAATTAACGACCAGCTTCGGGCCTACAACCCTCTGATTCCCGAACCTGGGATGCTGTCAGCCACACTGTTCATCGAACTCACCACTGAGGCAATGCTTCGAGAGTGGCTTCCCAAACTGGTCGGAATTGAGAAGCACCTCGTGTTTCTGCTGCCCGACGGCCATGTCGTTCGGTGTCACGTGGACCCAGCCCATGGTGAGCAACTCACGAGAGAAGATATGACTGCAGCCGTGCACTACATCAACTGGACCTTTGAGGACCATGAGATCGATGCTCTCCTGGGCGGCGGAGCTCAGGTTGCGATCGACCACCCCGCCTACCAACATTCCACGGCGCTGACGGACGTCAACCTGTTGGAATTCGAACGAGACCTTCGGGGTTAGTTCAAGACCCCTAACAACAACTAATTGGACATCGGCCCGCTCGGGCCGCGAGGATCGAACCCAATGAATGAGAATTGGGCTGGGAATGCCGCCTGCCGTGGCTTGGACCCAGCCGTCTTTTATCCCGTAACTGAAGATGAGGCCGAGATCGCCAAGGCGATTTGCGCCGACTGTCCGGTCGTTGAGCCGTGCTTGGAGCACGCCATTACGAACCGCGAGAAGAACGGTGTTTGGGGCGGCGCCACAGAGCGCGAGCGACTTCGAATCATTCGCCGACGTCGACGAATTCGCGCCCAAGTGAGCGGACTCGCGTCCTAGTCGGTAAGAATGGCCAGATGAATTCTGCCGATTGGCCATCCATTCTAGGAACGCTGAGCTCGGGGCAGGACTGTTCCGCCGATCAGACGAAAGCTGCCCTCGGGGACATCCTCGCTGGATCGGCGACCCCTGCGCAGATTGCCGCGTTCATCGTGGCGCTCAGGACCAAAGGCGAGTCGGTTGAGGAGATAGCAGGCCTGAATGCTGCGATGCTCGCCGCTGCCGTGCCATTGCAGCTCCCCCCAGACACCATTGACATCGTGGGCACTGGCGGCTCGCACACCCTTCGTGGTGGAGCCTTCAACGTCTCGACGCTTGCATCGATCGTTGCTGCTGCGGCAGGTGCAACTGTCTGCAAGCACGGGAATCGCAAGGCTTCTTCAACCTCGGGGTCCACCGACATGTTGGAGGCACTGGGAGTTGCAGTAGATCTCGATGCTGCTGCAGTGGAGTACTGCGTATCAGAGGTCGCGTTGGGATTCTGCTTCGCCCGCGTCTTTCATCCGGCAATGCGCTATGTCGCTGCCGTGCGAGCTGAACTCGGGATTCCGACCGTGTTCAATATCCTTGGACCACTCTCTCACCCTGGCCATGTCAGCCGACAGCTGCTTGGGGTGGCCGACCCGAAGCGGGTGGAGCTCATTGCGGCGGTGCTTTTGGGTCGGTCTATGCAGCGAGCTCTCGTCGTGCACGGCGACGATGGCCTCGATGAAATCACCACGACCACAACCACGCAGATGATCCTCATCGAGGGTGACCAGATGACGTCGATGGTCTTTGAACCAGAAAGTGTCGGCCTCCAGCGGCGAAGCATCGAAGATCTTGTCGTCGGCAACCCGGAGCAGAATGCCGTCGTCGCGCGGGCTGTGCTCGCCGGAGAACACAGTCCACATTTCGATCTGGTGGTGGTGAACGCTGGGGCAGGTCTGTATGTTGCGGGCGAGGTCGAGAGCATTGCCGATGGCGTCCACGCTGCTGCGGTGGCGATCGAATCAGGTGCTGCGGCCGAAACCCTCGCGGAACTTGTGGTCGCGAGTCATCATCAGCCCTGAGCTTGATTCGCGGCCCTGAGGTCTCTCCGCGGCCCTGAGATCTCTCCGCTCGG
>DORQ01000295.1:0-2708 GCA_003514205.1 Acidimicrobiaceae bacterium | reverse complement strand
GCCCTGAGATCTCTCCGCTCGGCCTCAGCGGCGATCCGTGCGGCGTCAACCTCGGTCCGCCACCAGGTCCGCCGTTTCGATACTGGGTAGGAAATGGGCATTTGATTGCCAGTCCCCGCTGCAGAACTCCACCCGCGTGGACGCGGCATGCTGGCGTAGCCATCTTGAGGTGACGAGCAACTCGTCGGCGAGTTCCTTGGCGAGGGGACCGTCGGTGGGAAGGCCAGGATCAGCGCTCAGCGCCTCGACCATTCTCCCCACTGTGCCCACCGAGTCCAATGTTGCCGAGTCGCCTGACGGCGGCGGTGGGCAGTACTCCCTGAGACGGCCTCGGTCGAGAGTGAACCGCTCTCCACGATCAGTGGCGAGTATTAGGCACTCGGTTGCTCGGAGCTGATCCAGCGTTCGCTGGCGCTGCAGGACCGAGCACAACGCTTGTGATCGATCACGCACGCTGGCGGCCTCCTCGAATCGTTGCTCGAGTGCAAGGCGAGTCATCGTTGCGGTGAGTTGTTCGAGGAGGGCTCGCGGGTCAACCGTGAGCGCGAACCTCACACGATCGACAGCCTCTGTATAGGCATGATCATCGATCTCGCCTGAACAGGGACAGAGAGCAGTCTTGAGCTGCGCACTGAGACACGGTGACCCTCGACGTGCTGGCCGGGTGCAACGCCGGATCGGGATGACTGATTGCACCGCCTCAATCATGGAGGAGGCCATCGAGCGGCGCGGTATCGGACCAAGGCACAGCCCGCCGTTGTGGGGAGGCGCTGACACAATCTTGAGTCTCGGGTAGCGCTCCTGGGTAAGCGTTACATACACAGACTTCTCCCAGCGGGTGCCGTCGGCGTTAAATCGCGGACGAAGGAGGTGGATCAGGCGGATCTCGAGCACCTCCGCCTCAAAGACGGTTGCGGTCTGCTTGTGGTCGATTCTGGCAGTCTCGGCAAGCAGTGATCCGACCTTGCGGCGCTCGTCGGTGGAGAAGTAACTCCGCACGCGGCTTCGAAGATTCGTGGCCTTGCCGACGTAGAGCACCTCATTGCGAGCATTGCGAAAGAGGTAGATCCCAGGAGATCGAGGCAGCCGAGCGGTGAGGTCGAGCTTCTGGGCGTATTTGTGCCCAGCCATTGTTGGTAGGAACACGAGGTCGTCGAACCCGGCCACCCCGAGCCCAGCCGCTCGCTCAATGAGCAGGTGGAGCAGATCGGCAGTGGCGAGCGCGTCCTCCAACGCCCGATGAGACGGCTGGTGGGGGAGCCGAAGATGTGACGCGAGAGTTCCGAGTTTGCAGTTCGGTACTTCGTCGCGGAGCAGTCGTCGCGCTAGCGCAACTGTGTCCAACGTGCGGTTGTGAAGCGGTTCGCGGCCGTCGCGCCTGAGTGCGGCCTGAAGGAAAGAAAGATCGAAGCGGAGATTGTGGGCGACAATCACCGAGTCACCAAGGAACTCGAGCAGTGTGGGCAGCACCGACTCGATGCGGGGAGCGCGACTCACCATTTGGTGAGAGATCCCCGTCAGCATCGTGATCGTTGGGGGAATGGCTCCACCGGGATTCACTAACGTCTGAAAGGTGCCCAGGCACTCGCCGCCGCGAACCTTGACCACCCCGATCTCGGTGATCCAGCAGGTGTTGACATCGCCGCCGGTGGTTTCGAAATCGAGGACACAGAACGTGACGTCGGAGAGCGGATCTCCCATCTCCTCGAAGCTGCGCTGCACGGGAACCATCATCGAACGATAGTTCTAGTGAACATGCGTTCGATAGTCAACGACCCCAAGTCGATCGCCGAGGTGTCGCCCGCTACATGCCGAGGAGTTCTCGGGTGTGGTCCGGCTGGTGAGTACCCTGTCGAGATGAGTTCTGCCACCACGAGATATCGCTGTACTGCCTGCGGCAACCTGACACGATTTGATGTAACGGTTACCCGACGGACCAAGTCCTTTCACCACTACTCACTCGGTGGACTCCTCGAGATTGAGGACATCGAGGTGCTGGCAGAGGAGATCGAGGAGGTGCTGTGCCGGTGGTGCGGCACAGCGGAGTCAGTGGTCGTCGAATCAGCTGAATCCATCGAACCAACCGAACCGGTTGACGCGGGCTCAGATGGATGAATGAGAGCGCGCCCGACCCGCTCGTCGACCTCGTTCAGATACTTCGCCCAGCACTTGAACTTGCCCTCGATGTTGCCCGGTCAGAGTCGCGAGAGTCGTCGAAGGCGACAGTTCCCCCAGCCCTTTGGCCATTTCTTACCCTTGCGCGAAATCCTGCACCGGCCCTTCGAGCAGCCTTGGACTCCCTGGAGGTCGAGGAGTTCCGCCTGAAGGTTGCTGCGCACGCGTCGGAGGACGCGCTGGGCACGACGTGCTTATCATTTCTCAACCGTTCCGCCGGATGGGAGCAGGACCTCGGCGCTGCGGTCCAGAAGGTCATTGCCCAAGGGCTTGAGCGCGCAGCTGGTCAAGCGCAACGCGAGGCTGAGCGCTCGAGCCGCAAGTCTCAGATGCTCGCACAGCGACTTGAGGAAACCGAACGCCGGTACTCAGCGGTGCTTGCCCGACTCACTGAACTTGAGCGAAACCTGCAGGACGTCGTGCAACTGCTCGATGAACGCACCACTGAGCGAGATCTGCTGTTCGACCAGCGTGCTCGGGCGGTTCGGGAGCTAAAGCAGGCAGAGGCCCGGCTCGCAGCTCAGACTGAGCAA
>DORQ01000361.1:5749-7725 GCA_003514205.1 Acidimicrobiaceae bacterium | reverse complement strand
CTGCGTCGCTAGTCGAGCACTGCGCTCGCTAGTCGAGAACGGCGGCGGCGATGATTTCTTCGCAGCGCCGAGTGTCGTTCCAGGTTATTTGCAACTGCTTCGCACGTCGGAAATAGAGCTGGATCTCGTATTCCAGCGTGAATCCCACACCGCCGAAGATCTGTTGAGCCATCGCCGTGGTATCTCGATAGGAGTTGCAGGCAAACAACTTCGACATGGCAGCAAGCTTTGTTGCGTCACGGCCCTCGGAGTGCGCCCACGCTGCCTCGTAGTTGAGAATTTTGGAACCATCCAGCACCGTCTTGGCGTCGGCCATGTTGTGCGACAGTGCCTGGAACTCAGCAAGTGCCTTACCGAACTGATAGCGGTCCTTGGAGTACTCCACCGTGATATCAAGTGCGTGCTCACAGCCCCCGTTGGCGTATGCGGCGGCGAGAATCATGGCGTCGACCATGGCGCGCTCCCAGGTAGCCCAGCCAGATCCTCCAGCCCCCACCCGCTCAGCCGCAGCGCCATCAAAGGTCACCGTGTACTGCGTATCTGAGCTGATCGACATCTTCTGTTCCAGCTCGACACCGGCACCGGAAGGATCAACGAGGAAGAGATCAACTGCCTCAGGCGCATCACCAGTTCGGGCCAGCACGAGGAGTGCATCAGCGGAGGACGCGAAATACACGTGCTGCTTCACGCCAGTCACCGTCGTGGAGGCCTCGGTTGAACCTGCTCGCATCTGCACGCCGAGGGGGCCTTGACCGTTATTCGGTTCGCTCCACGCCGGCACCACGATCTTGTCACCCGAAGCAATCCCGGCCAGCCAAGCTGACTTCTGCTCGGCAGAACCGCCAGTGGAGATCGCCGCCCCGGAGACCACAGCGCTCGCCAAGTGCGGGGTCGGGGCCAGGCTCTTGCCGAACTCCTCATACACGACCACACCCTCGATCATGGTCATTCCCGAGCCACCAAACTCCTCAGGAATGGTCATGCCGAGAACACCGAGCTCTCCAAGCTGCTTCCAGAACTCCACGGAGTACCCGACTGGGTGGTCTTCCATCTCGCGAACCTGCTCCACAGTCGCGTACTGGGCGCACAGCCCAGCGACCATCTCGCGAAGCATGTTCTGTTCATCGGTGAAATCAAGGTTCAGCATGTGTGTCTCTCAAGGAGTCCATTGGTCGCCGGAACGCGACCACGGGTTGTCAGTAGGTGTTACGGGCACAGCCACCGATATGGAGGCAGTCGTGCACACTCGGTCGCCAACGGAGAGCGAGAGCTCGAGCCGAGCCCAGCCACATCCAACTGCATCTGTTTCCACAGCAGTCACGGTGCCGTTGAAGACCATCCGGTCTCCCGGAAAGATCGAGTCCTTCATTCGGAAGGTGATCCTGCCGAGGCGGCCCGTCGCCCCAGTCCAGTCGGTGACGAACCGTTCGAACCAGGCGGCCTGGTTCGGCGTGTTCAAGAAGATGTCGGCCACGCCGTTTCGCTCGGTCGCGAACTTGTAGTCGTGGTGCATCGGGCGCCAGTCGCGACTGGCAATTGCCCCAAGCACCACCGTGGTTGGGGTGACCTCAACCTCAAGGGAGGGCAGAGCATCACCGACGGCAACCTGGCTGAGCAACAACATCACGCCGCCCTCCGATATCCGAAGCCGGTATAGCGCTCAACGCCGACGAGTTGATCACGCTGATTGTGGAACTCCACGTCGATGACCCAGAATCGGCCGGTGCCGAGCTTGGTGGTCTTCGGCCCGCTCACCGATTGCAGCACCTGCTGATTACTGATCACATCGCCAGGTCGCACGGGTTCGTAGAACGTGATCGTGTTGTCGGTCATGACTGCCTCAGGTAGATCAAAGATCGCCTTGAGGTCGAAATGAACCTTGAGTGCAACCTGCTCCCCCGCTGCTCCGGGCTCCCAAAAATGCGGGCGCATCCACAGCGACAGCGTGGTGGGTGGGGAGATCGGTCCGCCAGTGA
>DORQ01000361.1:4952-5568 GCA_003514205.1 Acidimicrobiaceae bacterium | reverse complement strand
AAGGTGTAGCTCTGCTCGACCGGGAACGTAGCAGTTTCGAGATATTGAGGCTGGCCGATCTTGGCCTGCACCTCAGCGGGAAGCTCAGAAGGCTCGTTCTCCGCTGCGCCGCTCTCAGACATCGACTGGCACCTCTCGCGGACGAAGTGGGGGCACCCCACCGGAATCTGACGGACCGTCAGATTCTAGAAGAGGCGAGCTGTCGGTTGCCAGCTCACCACGTCCACCGGGGGAGCGATACGCGGTGAGTTAGCTGGCTCCGAGTGCCTCCGCCTTAGCGAGTTCTTCAAGCGCCCGGCGATGGGCGTTGGCACCTGATCCCATCACTCCGCCAGTGCGAACTTTCGAGACTGCCTTTTCCAGCGATTCGAGAAGACCGGAGATGTCATCACGCGGACCCGCATGCTCGACCTGAGCGAGCGCAGTCCGAATCGACTCCAGATCCTTTCGAACCGAGGCGAACTCCTTGTCGACCTTTTCACGTGCTTGAGCGATGTCTTCAGCCATGACGCCATCGTAGAACCCACAGGAACAACGAAGCAGGCATTCAGCCTCGAGGTAATCCCGGGCTGCCCAATCCCGGGCTGGGCAATCTCGGGCTGACCAATTCCGGGCT
>DORQ01000361.1:0-4817 GCA_003514205.1 Acidimicrobiaceae bacterium | reverse complement strand
ACCAATTCCGGGCTGGGCGTTCTCTGGTTAGGCAATCACTCCTGCAGCCAACATGTCAGCAATCCCCTCCGGAGCAACGCCAGCGGCGAGCAGTAGCTCCTTGGTGGAAGTAACGGATGGGTCAGGCACCACATACGGGGCAGTGGCGGGCACGGTTCCAGCCCAAATTGGCGCCGACTGTTTGAATGGCCCGGCCACCGAGTCAACTGCATCCACGACGAGACCACGGGCCTGATGTTGGGGATCGACAACCGCTTCGGCCACCGTGTTCACCGGTGCCACACACGTGTCATGAGCGCCGAGCAGCTCCACCCATTCGTCGCGGGTCTTCGTTGCGAAGGTCGCGGCGAGCGCTGCGGCGATCTCAGGCTGTCGGGCATCGTCGAGTTGCGCGGACGCAAATTCCTCGTGCCCAATACGACCGCACAGGTTTCGCCAAAACTGTGGCTCGATGGCGCCCACAGAGATGAACTTGCCGTCGGAACAGCCATAGATCTCATAACAGGCATAGCGCCCAGTGAGGATGTAATGCCCGGGCCCCGGTTCGACTCCAGTGGCCAAGTACTCATCCACGTACAGTGACATCAACGCGAAGGCCCCATCGGCGATCGAGACATCGAGATACTCACCCACGCCCGTTCGCTCCCGGCGGAGAAGCCCTGCCAAAATCGCCATTGCCGCCTGCATTCCGCCCGCCGCGATGTCAGCAATCGTCGCACCGGGCAGCGCTGGCCGACCATCCTCTCGTCTGCCCGTGCAATCGAGAAACCCTCCGGTGGCCAAGTAGTTCACGTCGTGTCCAGCCCAACTGCTTCGCGGACCGGTCTGGCCAAAGCCGCTAGTCGAACAAAACACAATCTTCGGGTTCCGTGCCGACACCGCCTCGAAACCGATCCCGAGACGGTCAACCACACCAGGGCGAAAGCTCTCAATGATGACGTCCGCCGTTTCGGCAAGCAGCAGGAATGCTTCTCGTCCATCCTCCGATTTCAGATCGAAGAGCGCCTTACTCATCCCACGATTTCCCGAGTAGGCGTAAAAGGGCGGGACGATTTGGACGGCTCCCGCCCGAGGTACTGCCCCAACTTTGATCACTTCGGCGCCATAGTCTGCCAAGGCGCGCGAGGCCCGGGCGGCGGGGCCCACCGCGGCAAGGTCCAAAACTCGAATGCCATCCAGCGCGGCGATGTTGCTCATCATGGTCTCCAGTGTCTGAGAGATTCTCAGTTCAGTCGGCTCGGGTGACTGCGTGCAAGAATCCTCCCACCTCGCCACGACCCGCTGAGCCACACCGCACCCAGGGAGAGCCACATGACTCCAACAGCAACAGTGACCCGCTTCATCGAACTTATCTGTCTCGGAAGGCTTGAGGAGGCTGCTGAGCTCACCGCCGAGGACATCACCTATCACAACCTCCCTATGCCACCGGTGTTCGGGCGGGCCGACATGGCTGCCGTGTTGGGCGGAGTCTGCCAACTCGCCGATGAAGTCGACTGGGTTGTGCATCACCAAGCCGAAGTCGGAACTGTGGTGCTCAATGAACGCACAGACCGATTCCGTCGAGGCGATCATTGGTATGAGATTCCCGTGATGGGGTCGTTCACCCTCTCGAACGGGCTGATCACACGCTGGAGCGACTACTTCGACCTTGCTCAGTTCACCGAGCGATTCGAAGGATTCTTCGCCGCGCAGTAGCCGGAGCTACCCAGCGAGAGCAGCCCGCCTGCAGCAGAATCCCGTGACAACAACGATTCCGCGTGGCAACGTTCCTTCGTGAAATCTGGCGGCGATGATCACAGCACTTCCGCGCCGAACTACCTCCGTCGACGTCTCATCGCCGGCGGCGCCGCTGCGGGAGTGATCGGCGGCACCGGCATCGGACTGAAGCAACTCGTCGAAGCACTCGACTTTGGTGGCACCAATCAGGCCACAGCCCCGAATCCCCCAGCTGCGAAAAGCGGCCCCGCTGAGCACGATCCCGAGTGGATCCGTGCGGAGAACGACAACCTCGGCAACCCCGACTGGCAGGTTCCCGAGAATGCGCCACAGATATGGGACCGCATCCGAGGGTTCGCGAGCTACACCAGTGTGAACCAGGGCGATCCGTTCAACATCTCAGTCAGCACGAAGGCGAAGTCCTGGTTTGTTGAGGCCTACAGAATCGGTTGGTATGGCGGAGCGGGCGCGAGATTGATCTGGAGATCAGACACCCAACCTGGCATCAAACAGGCGCCGGCTGTTCAGGATCCGGACACCCGCCAGTGGTCTGCCCCGTGGGAATCCTCACTGCGAATCAACACCGATGATTCCTGGGTCCCCGGTATGTACCTGCTCCGCCTCATTTCGGCCGATTTCGGGTTGAGTTACATACCAATCACCATTCGCGACGACCGTTCCACCTCGGCACTGCTCGTGCAGAGCAGCGTTACCACCTGGCAGGCTTACAACGAATGGGGCGGCGCAAGCCTGTACAAGAGCACCGGCACAACTGCGAAGAACCGTTCCTATGTGGTCACCTTTGATCGGCCGTATTACCGGAAGGGATCAGGGGAGTTCTTCGGCCGAGAGTACGAGTTCATCCTGTGGGCGGAACGGTTAGGACTCGACCTCAGCTACTGCACCAATATCGATACTCATCTGCACCCAGAGCGGATTCTCCAGCACAATGCATTCATCTCATTAGGCCACGATGAGTATTACTCCACAGCGATGAGGCGCGGCGTGGAGAACGCTCGCGACGAGGGAGTGAACCTGCTCTTTCTCGGAGCGAACGCGTGCTTCAGAAAGGTCCGGCTTGAGGAGAACCCAGAGGGGAGGCCGGCACGCCAGCTCGTCAACTATCGCGACGCACAGCTCGACCCGCTTCACACCTCGAAGCCATCCGAAGTCACCACCTCATGGCGAGACGGCCCCGAGCCCGAACCAGAGAGCAGTCTGATCGGCAACTACTACGAGGCGAACCCAGTGGAAGCCGACATGGTCGTCGCCCATTCGAAATCCTGGGTTTTCACAGGTACCGGTCTGGCCAATGGCGACGCCTTCACCGGAGTCGTTGGCAACGAATACGACCGGGTCACGCCAGAGGTTCCCACCCCCGACAATATTGAGGTGCTGTTCCACTCTCCCGTGGTCGTGAAGGGCAAGAAGAGCTTCGCCGACATGACCTACTACACAGCATCGAGCGGCGCCGGGGTGATCGCCACCGGAACACTGTGGTGGATCCCCCAACTCGCGCCAGTCTGCCAAGACCCCTCAGCTCCTCACGAACCACTCAATCCGGCCTGCGCGATCCAAACGATTACCAAGAACATCATCAACGTCTTCGGAAACGGCCCCGCCGCCAAACAACACCCGTCTGTTTCGAACCTCAAGGAGCTCGGAATTCACAAGGGGTACATCAAACACCCACCGCGTTAGCCACGCAGACGACGCTGCAGGTTGAGGGATGATACGGTCCGGAAATGCTGGTAGACGGTGGCCTCGGCCCAACACTGAGTTCAGATCTCGACACCTTCGGCGCCCAAGCGGCGGAGCTACAAGCTGCTGGATACAACGGTATCTGGACGGCCGAGACTAATCACGACCCCTTCTTCCCGTTGCTTCTCGCAGCGAAGTCCACCACGGAGGTCGACCTTGGCACCGCCATTGCTGTCGCCTTCTCGCGTAGTCCCATGACGTTGGCAGCAACAGCCAACGACCTCCAGGCCTTCAGCGGTGGCCGGTTCATCCTTGGGCTCGGAAGCCAGATCAAGCCCCATATTGAGAAACGATTCTCCATGCCATGGTCCCACCCTGCCCCAAGGATGCGCGAGTTCATTCTCGCCTTGCGGGCGATCTGGGATTGCTGGAACAACGGCACCCGACTCGATTTCCGAGGTGACTTCTACTCCCATACGTTGATGACTCCTTTCTTCAATCCCGGGCCGAACCCCTTCGGCCCGCCAAAGGTCTTTCTCGCGGCAGTCGGCGAAAAGATGACCGAAGTAGCGGGAGAGGTGTGTGACGGATTCATCTGTCACGCCTTCACCACCGAGCGATACCTTCGAGAGGTCACATTGCCCTCGTTGCAGCGAGGCCTGGAAAAGAGTGGCCGAACGTTGGACGACATCGAGATCTCCGGCCCCGCATTCGTAGTCACCGGGCGCGACGAGCAGGCCCTTGAACAGTCCAAGATCGGCACGAAACAGCAAATCGCGTTCTACGGATCCACGCCCGCGTATCGAGGTGTCCTTGAGCTGCACGGCTGGGGTCACCTGCATCCACAGCTCAACGCACTCTCGAAGGCCGGAGAGTGGGAGGCAATGGGAGATCTCATCGATGACGAAGTGCTCGACGCTTTTGCTGTAGTAGCTGAGCCCTCAGATATCGCCCCCGCCTTCACACGCCGATTCGGCGATGTAGTGGATCGCCTGAGCTTCTATGCGCCCTACAAGTCTGAGCCCGAAGTCTGGTTACCAGTGCTCAGCGCGTTGCAGAGCGCTTAACTACTACGGGTAGCGAACTCGAATCCTTTAGTTGTTCATACAAGTAGCCGATATCTGAGGAGTCCTTCGAACGGCGAGGATCGCCATGCGAGCGCTTCTGAATCAACCAAGGTTCGCCCTCATCGCTGGCCTCCTCGCGGCTGGGATCTCTCTCGGAGCCCCGCTCGGCCTGTTCGGAAGCCACGGGGACCTTGCACTCAACATCGTGTGGCTCGGCGCGATTCTTGCGAGCATCCACGGAATCCGCAGTCTCCCAAAGGCTGCACGCGGCCCGTGGCTCGTGGTCGCGGCCTCCCTGATGTTGACGCTGGTCGGAGCCGCATTACGCGACAA
>DORQ01000231.1:14337-14637 GCA_003514205.1 Acidimicrobiaceae bacterium | reverse complement strand
CCAGCAGTTAAGGGAGTTGGTGGGCCGCCGCGAGGCGACCGTAACGACCGCGGACGCCAGCGGCGTCCTCGGCGCCGATAGCGCAACGTGGCGCCACTTCACGTCGAAGAACACGACATTGCAGTCCTCGATGGGGCAGTTGAGCATTCAACTGCCCCATCGGGCTGTACGGTGCTCTCCGATTCGATGCTCGGAACCCATTCAGTAGCGCTGGGCTGCTGGGTTGGGGTCGGTAGCCGAGACGAATCGGAATCCACAGCGGGGAGCTCGCATTTTCTCGAGCACTTGCTCTTCAAGGGC
>DORQ01000231.1:11568-14224 GCA_003514205.1 Acidimicrobiaceae bacterium | reverse complement strand
CTCGAGCACTTGCTCTTCAAGGGCACGACGAGGCGGACAGCGCTTGAGGTCAATCGAGCGGTGGATGCTGTAGGCGGCGAGTTCAACGCTTACACAACTCGCGAGGCAACCGTGTTTTATCTGCGGGTTCCCAAGCCCCATCGGCAGATGGCAATCGACCTGCTCGCAGAGGTAGTGGTGACTCCAAAGCTCTCACCGGAGGACTTGGAGATTGAGCGCAACGTGATACTTGAGGAGTTCGAGGCAGCGCTCGACACCCCCGATGACCTTGTGTTCATGAACCTCGCTGAGGGCCTGTTTCCCGATCATCCAGTGGGTCGAGAGGTTTTGGGCAGGATCGAAACGATTGAGGGATTGACCGCCGAGGAGATCTCGGCATTTCACTCCTCCTGGTACCGTCCGAATCGATTCGTGATCGCCGCGGCGGGTGCAGTGGAACACGACTGGCTGGTTCAAGAAGCAGACAAGTTCGGTGACGGGCTCGCACCTGGACTCTCTCGCGAGCAACCGCAGAACCCTGATGCGCTGTGCGTGACGGCGGCCCGGCCAATCGAGCAGGTCCATTGCGCGTGGGGCTGGCGTTCCCCAGAGTCAGGACATGCAGACCGATTCGCTCAGTCGGTGTTGAATCACGTGCTTGGCGGTGGGCCAACGAGCCGCCTCTACACCGAGATCCGCGAACAGCGAGGTCTCGCGTACGCGGTGCAAACCTCCCACTCATCGCACTCAGACTGCGGATCGTTCGCCCTGTATCTGGCCACTGCGCCCCGTCATCTCTCCACTGTCCGAACAGTGCTGGAGGATGTACTTGGGGACTTGTGCGCTTCGGGAGTTACCGAGGAGGAACTCACCGTGGCAAAGGGCTACCTTGCGGGGTCGATGCTGATGGGTCTTGAGGATTCTGATGCTCGAATGAGTCGATTGGGAGCAGCGTTCACGGGGGTGGGCCGTGTAACCCCCGTCGGTGAAGTACTCACCGGCCTGGCCGAAGTGACAGCAGCTGACATTCAGCGTGTTGCTACCACCCTCTTCACCTCCCGGCGGGTCGAATCGCTCGTGGGACCCGCATCGGCAGTAGCGCCGTTCGGAAGTATCTAGGCCGGTCTGACATGTCAGAAGAGCTCACTCCGAGCAGTGCTGGTACAGCGCCGACGGGTTCTGATTCCGCAGGATCGCTGGTGGTCGTCGACCACCCGCTGGACCATGTTGCGCGGATCACGCTCAATCGGCCCGAGGTTCTCAACGCCTTGTCGATCGATCTTGTCATCGAATTGTGGGATGCGCTTGAGCGAGTTGCGGCAGAGAACCAGACATGGGTGGTCGTGCTCACCGGAGCAGGATCGAGCTTTTGCTCTGGCCTCGACCTCAAAGACTACGGAATCATTCCAAACATCGACGGCCTTCAGGTCGGCAGGATCGCCCAACGATCGATGCGTTACTACTCCCGGCTCATCCCCAAGATGCGGAGTCTGCCCCAGCCCATCCTCGCAGCGATTCACGGAGCGGCCTATGGCGGCGGTTTGTGCCTGTCCCTCGGCGCAGATATTCGACTCGCCTCTGAGACTGCCAGATTCAATGCCACGGGGATTGTGAACGGCCTGACGTCCACGGAAATGGGCGTGAGTTTCCTGCTGCCGAAGCTGATCGGCGCAGCGAATTCCTCTGATCTTCTCCTCACTGGGCGAGTAGTGGATGCGAACGAAGCACAACAGATGGGTCTGGTGTCGCGGGTGCTGGCGCCAGCAGAGCTTGAATCGACGGTCCTGGAACTCGCTGAGCGAATGTGCAGATTCAGCCCCTATGGCCTCGCCATGTCGAAGGAGACCATCTGGGCGAACCTCGAGGCCACCAGTCTCGCTGCGGCTATCGATCTGGAGGATCGCAACCAGCTCCTCTTAGGGTTCACCAACAACCTTCCTCAGGCGATTGCTGCGTTCAAACGCGGTGAGACACCCGACTATACCGATGAGCCTCGCCATGACATTTGGCCCGAACCCCTCACCTAGACTGCGCACATGACGGCCATCAGGGTAGGAGTGTTCGGTGCGGGCGGAAAGATGGGATCGGTGGTCTGCCAAGCAGTCGCTGGCGATCCCGACCTGGAGCTTGTCGCCGCAGTAGACCCCCATCATGCAGGCCTGGAAGTGTCTCGTGTCGCGGGGGTCGAGGGCTGCGAGGTGATGGTCTCGGGCGACCCGGAGGTGTTTATCGAGGCTGGGGTTGAGGTTGCCATCGAGTTCACCCACCTTGACTCTGCCCGCGCCAACCTCAGCTGGCTTGCTGAAAACTCCATTCACGCAGTAGTCGGAACCACTGGCTTCTCACCAGAGGATTTGGACGTGGTGCGGGCGCAGTTCACCACGAGCAACTGCCTCATTGCGCCAAACTTCGCGATTGGAGCGATCTTGTTGATGCGCTTCGCGGAGCAGGCGGCGCCATATTTCGAGACCGCAGAGATTATTGAACTGCACCACGAAACCAAGCGCGATGCTCCCTCGGGAACTGCAGTGGCCACCGCTGAACGAATGGCAGCTGCCTCAAGCGACTGGGCCCCCGACCCAACAACGACAACGGTGTACGAGGGTGCACGCGGGGGAGAAGGTCCTGGGGGAATTCGCCTTCATTCGATCCGGATGAGTGGAATGGTTGCTCATCA
>DORQ01000231.1:10135-11321 GCA_003514205.1 Acidimicrobiaceae bacterium | reverse complement strand
ACGCTTGGGCTCGACGCTGCCCTTGACCTGGATGGTTCGGCCAGCTCGTAGCCCTCAGGCCGACTCGTAGCCCTCAGGCTGGCTCGTCCTCAGGTTCGGTGAGTTCCTCCACTGCATGGCTGAGGCCGAGAAGTGCGCCTCGCCCGCGTCGCAACTGCAGAGAGATCCCCACAAGCACGACTCCGATGCTGATGGCGGTAGCAGGCCATTGGTATCTGGCAATGAAGTCCGCGATGTCGCGGATCTGATCGGCAAAGACTGACCCGACGTATCGAAGCAGGACGAGCCTCGCTGCGGTGCCAGCGATATTGAGAAGCAGGAACTTCGGAAAGCCGATTCGCGCCGCCCCGCAGAGCACCGAGACCCAGGTGTTGGGCATCAGGAACGCCAGTGGTGCTACGAGGCGATGATGCTTCGGGTCCTTGAGGCCGTGGCCGTCCTCACCCGCAATTTTCTGCACAATCGGGTAGATCTCGCCGAGCCATTTCAACGCGCGGTCGCCGTACCAATATCCCAACAAGAACAGAAATGGGTCGGGTGCCACATGTCGAAGGAGGCCGATCCCGTAGTACGTGACGGCGTCGAGGCTATTGGTGGTGAGTAGCAAGAATCGGTTGATCGGGCTCAGCGCAATGAGTTGAGCGGGGTGATTCTTGAGAAGCACTGGCCACGAACCACCAGCGATGTACCCGGCGATGAGGAGTAGTGCGAATGGAATCAGGCCCGCTGGCAGCACCCACCTCGGGGGCGTCACTGGGTGAACTGAGGGTTGTGGCGCCCCATCGTTTGGCGTGGCTGGTTCGGAGAGCATGGTTGTCGTAGAGCCTAGAGGCGAATCGTCGAGGTGGTTTGGCATCCTAGGGGGTAGCGGCCGCTACGGTGGGAGGGCCATGTACCGGTTCTTGTTGCGCCCACTGTGGATCCTCTCTCATATCGTCGTGGCAGCGCTCATTGTTGCCATGGTGAATTTGTCGATGTGGCAACTTCGTCGTTTGGAGGAGAAAAAGGACCTGAATGCGCTTGTCCTCTCACGAGCTGATGGCACGCCTGTGCCGATCGGCGCTGTTGTGGACAGTATCGATGGAGTCTCTGAGGGTGACCGTGTCGAGTATCGGGCGGTGGCTGGCAGGGGAATCTATGAAGCCGACCAAGAATTCACGATACCGAGTCGAACCCTCAATGGGGC
>DORQ01000231.1:9480-9887 GCA_003514205.1 Acidimicrobiaceae bacterium | reverse complement strand
ATTGATTCGATTGAGCCCCCACAGGGTGAGGTGGAGATTGCGGGTTGGCTTCGAAAGTCCGAACTTCCAGGTTCCCTGCAGCGCCAGGACCCTGATCTCGGCAACAACCAGTTCGCGCGCATTGATATCGAAGCAATCAATGCCGCGGTAGGGGAGCAGTATCGCCCGGTATTTCTGCAATTGGCTCGGCAAACTCCGTCGACTCAGGCAGAGTTGTTGTCGATGCTTCCGCTTCCCGACCGGACCGAGGGGCCTCACTTCTCCTACGCAATGCAGTGGGCAATCTTCACACTGATTGCCATTGTCGGATATCCACTGATCATCCGTCGTGTGGCCCGTACGCCGCGGGAGCGAGTGGGGGAGGAACTGCGGTCGCCAGCGGGTGAGCCAGGCACAGGCACTGGCAC
>DORQ01000231.1:8729-9299 GCA_003514205.1 Acidimicrobiaceae bacterium | reverse complement strand
CAGGCACAGGCACAGGCACAGGCGGGCCAGATTCGTGAGTGTTCTGCCCCGCGACCGAATCATCGACGCAGTAATCGCGTGTGTGGATGAGTCCGGGCTCGGATCTTTCGCCCTCGAAGGAGTGGCCGACAAGGCAGGGTGTTCGCGAGCCACTATCTATCGCCACTTTCCCGGCGGGCGTGACCAACTGATGGCCGAGAGCGTGACGCGAGAGGTGGGGCGGTTCTGGGCTCGACTGGCGGAGCACGTCGCAGCCTTTGACCAACTTGAAGATCGTTTGTTGTTTGGATTGATCGAGGCACGGCGCCTCATTGAAACCGACGACCGACTCCAGCGGTTGGTTCAGAGTGAGAGCGACGTGTTTCTGCCGCTTCTCGTGGCATCTGAGCAATTGGTGTTCGAGGTGCTTACGGGGTATCTGAACACCTTGTTGGAAGGTGTGACGCTCCGGCCGGGGGTGAATCGCTCAGATGCCGCTGACTACCTCGCACGGATGTTCTTGAGCTACGTGTCGACTGGCGGGCAATGGCAGCTCAACAATCCCGAGGCCGTTCGCCGCCTCATTCGAAC
>DORQ01000231.1:3757-8562 GCA_003514205.1 Acidimicrobiaceae bacterium | reverse complement strand
GCGCGCTTGAGCGCACTTGAGCGCGGCTGTGACAGATGCCACCGAGGCAGGTCGTTGACGATGAGACGAATTGGGTCCTATTGTCTCACCATGGCAGTGGGGGCACAGCATGTGGGCGCAGCCCACTCGATCGCTCAACCGATCGAGGGTCTCACCCTTGAGGATCGCGTGCTCGATGCAGCCGAGGAGTGCTGCGCTCGCTGGGGCATCACGAAAACAACGATTGATGACGTAGCCCGCGAAGCTGGCGTGAGTCGAGCGACCATCTACCGGTTGTTCCCTGGAGGAAAGGCCTCGATTGTGGTCGCCGGGGGACGACGAGAAGTCACGCGACTCTTTCATGAGCTCGACCATGGTCTCGCCGATGCCTCATCCCTCGCCGACGCACTTGCCGCAGTGCTGGTGGTGATTTCGCGGGCAGCCAGAGGCAATTCCGCTGTGGCCTACCTTGTTGAGCGCGAGCCTGAGGCATTCCTACCGATCCTCGCGTTCGACAGAATTGATCCGGTACTTTGTGTCCTCGTCGATCACTGCTCCCAGAGAATGCGTCACCTCGGAGATGCAACGCAGACTCGAGAACTCGTCGAATGGGCGGCCCGAATGGCCCTGTCACATTTGTTATCACCCGGTCTCTGGGATCTCGCCGAACCCGAATCAGCGCTGGAGTTCGTAGCGCTCGGACTTGGGATTGGGCCACGGCCCGATCCCAGTCATGAAGTTGGCGACCGTGCCGACCACGATCCACACCAACACACAAACCAACACTCAGTAGTACCAACGCATCAAGGGGAATCAAGCAATGGCTGACTATCAGAATCTCATCGGACGCGAGGAGATTGACGATCTCGAAGCAATCCTGTCAATCACCAACACGGATATGGATGAGGTCATCCGGTCCGTCACGGATAACTCCGATGCGATCTTCACGTGGGACTACACCAAGGGTGCCCGTCCTGCACTGGACAAGCTGTATGAGAAGGCGAAGACCTCCCAATGGAACGGGCAAACTGACCTTCCATGGGAGATTGAGGTTGACGTGGAGTCTGTTGTCGTCAACAACTTCATCCAGAACTCGGCTGACGGCGAGAGCTTCGCCGATTTTGATACGACCGGCACCCCGTTTGAGAAGTGGACTGACAAGCAATGGCTTGAGTTCGGAATCGAGTCGAACAACTGGACGTTGAGCCAGTTCATGCACGGTGAGCAAGGTGCGCTCATCTGCACGGCGAAGATTGTCGAGACGGTTCCTTGGATTGATGCCAAGTACTACGCGGCCACCCAGGTGATGGACGAAGCCCGCCACGTGGAGGTGTTCGCGCAATACCTTCAAACGAAGATGGGCGGCTACTACCCGCTCAATACGCACTTGGGGTTGTTGCTCGAAGACATCGTCAACGACTCGCGGTGGGATATGACCTACCTCGGCATGCAGATCATGGTTGAGGGCTTGGCGCTTGCTGCGTTTGGCTTTATGCACATGATGACGACAGAGCCGCTGCTGAAACAGCTTCTCCGCTATGTCATGAGCGACGAGGCTCGCCACGTTGCCTTTGGGGTCTTGTCCCTGCAGGAGTTCTACGAGGGGCTCTCTGACGCGGAAATGTTTGAGCGTCAACAGTTTGCGTTCGAGGCGTCGGTGCGGATGCGCGACCGTTTCTTGCAGCAAGAGGTGTGGGAGCGAATGGGAGTTCCAGTCAAGGACGCCATCAGCGCTGTGATGCAAACGCCGACCCGGCAAATGTTCCAGATGATGCTGTTCTCGAAGATCGTCCCGAATTGCAAGAAGCTGGGACTCCTTGATCGAAACGACCAGTGGCTGCGTCGCCGCTTCGAGGAGCTCGGCGTTATTCAGTTCGAGGACTGGAAAGACACTACAGACGAGATGGAAGCGTTCGCCCTCGGCGAGACAGAACTTGCTCCTGCTCGATAGCTGAACTTGATTTCGGAGAATTTGCTTTAGGTCTGCAGTTTCGTTGTCGAATACCGGAGTGTTGGTATTTCTCGACAACGGAGCAGCAGGTGTCCCTTCCAGCGTTTCTGAATTCTGAACTGAAGAACGACGACCTTCCCGAGGATCCAGCAGCAAATGCTGAGGGCGATGAAGGGTTGGAGTTTTGGCTAGCCCAAGAAGCGTTCCGTCTTCCGGCGTTACCGCTTGCAGCGACCCGGCCATTGGACCTTCCAGCCCCTGAGCCAGTTGTTGCGCCAGTGCAATCGCTGTTTCGCATTGGCCCTCGCCGGGCCGAATAAGCGTTGGGCGTGCTGGTGGCGGTGCCGGTGACGTTGTGCAACTGAGAGTGCTCTCGGCGCGTTACGACTGAGGCTGATGGTCACGCCGTAGACTTGGGGGATGGGCTCAGCGGCGTTCGCCGATCTTCTCCTGGAACTTCGTCTCGTTGGAATGGCACCTCTTGGCGCATTGGCCGAGCGGATGGAGATTCCCGAAGCTGCGCTGTCGGACTCTGTGGAGCAGGCCGTGGAACAGGGTTGGGTCAGGGCCTTTAGCGGACGGGTCAGCGGCGTTGCGCTTACCGATCAGGGACGGTTGGTCGGCGAAGTGCTTCTCCGAGAGGAACTGGTCGTCGAAGAAGCGTTGACAGCGATTGAGTCCGTCTACTCCCAGTTCCTCCCGATCAATCAAGAGATTCTACGAATCTGCACTGATTGGCAGGTCTACCGAGGGAGCCTCAACCTGCACGAGGATCTCGAGTACGACCGTGCGGTGCACACCAGGCTTTCTGAGGCCATTGACCGTGTCATGCCGCTGCTGAGCACACTCGCGTCCGCCCAAGCGCGATTTGGAAGATATGCGCCGCAACTCCGGCAGGCCGAGGCCCGCTTCCTCGCAGGTGACGAGCCGTGGCTTCTGAGGCCACTGCTCCCATCGGTCCACACCGTCTGGTTCGAATTGCACGAGCATCTCCTCGCGGTGCTTGGCCGGTCGCGCAGCGAAGAACGGGTCACGCCGGCACAGTGAACTCGCCGTGTCGCTGCACAGCCGCAGTGACTGGGTCTCGCAATATTGTCGGTGAGTGGGCTCTCATCGAAGTATCGTTTCCCACGTTCGATGATCGCCTTCCCGTTTGTGCGGTCACAACCCCAGGAGCACTTCTCATGCTGACCGAAACTGCTCGGTTTGGACGAGTCATCACGGCAATGGTTACCCCCTTCGATGAGCGTGGTGCCCTCGACCTCGACGCGGCAGCGACGCTGGCGAGCTGGCTGGTGGAGAACGGATCAGATGGCTTAGTCCTCGCTGGTACGACGGGGGAGAGCCCAGTTCTCAGCGATAGTGAGGAGACCGCCCTTGCTAAGGCTGTACGCGAGGCAGTCTCCGTGCCGATCCTGCTGGGAACCGGCTCAAATGACACGGCCTACGCCGTGGAGGCGACTCGCCGTGCAGCTTCGCTCGGGGTGGACGGCGTGCTCGTGGTTGGGCCGTACTACAACCGGCCCTCTCAAGCTGGCTTGGATGCCTACTTTCGGGCAGTTGCCGCTGCCACGCCCTTGCCGGTGGTGCTCTATGACATTCCTGTCCGGACCGGTCGCAAGATCGCGACAGGCACGCTGCTCCGCCTTGTCCATGAGGTGGCGAACATCGTTGCCCTGAAGGATGCAGCAGGGGACCCAGCCGAAACGGCAAAGTTCCTCCGCGACGCTCCCGACGGGTTCGAGGTCTACTCCGGAGACGATCCGCTGACCTTGTCGCTACTGGCGGTGGGCGCAAGCGGGGTCATCTCCGTGGCGAGTCACTGGGCTGGGCGCCAGATTGGGGCAATGATTACAGCATTTCTTGCTGGCGATGTCTCGTTGGCCACAGAACTGAATCAAGCACTCATCGAGAGCTACGAATTTGAAACGGGCGACGAAACCCCGAACCCGGTTCCCACGAAAGCCATGCTGAGGGTCCTCGGTCAAAAGGTCGGACAATGCCGCCCGCCGATGGGCCCGGCACCAGATTGGCTCGAGGCCCGGGCCCGGGAAGTTCTAGCGGCCATGAGCTAGCCCCGGCTGGGGTGCAGCTTGGCCGGTGTTTGGGGCGATGTCATCTAGTGTCTGTCTGAGATGACAACAACACCGGTGACAATCACATTTCTTGGCGGACTCGGAGAGATCGGCCGCAACTGCGCTGCAATCGAGATCGACAACCGCATCATGCTGCTGGATTGCGGCTTGATGTTTCCTGACTATGACATGTTGGGTATCGACGTCGTGTTGCCAGACTTCTCCTGGTTGATGGAGCGAGCCGATCGAATTGAAGGGTGCATTCTCACCCACGGTCATGAGGATCACGTGGGTGCGCTTTCGTATGCGCTCGCAGAGATGTCGTTTCCGATTATCGGCTCGGCCCTCTCGCTCGGTCTTGCCAGGGGCAGGATTGAGGAAGCTGGGCTGCTTCGGAAGACCGAACTCATCACGGTGGCCGATGGGGAGCGCCGAAGCTTCGGCCCCTTTGATTGTGAATTCCTTCCAGTGACCCACTCTGTCCCTCATGGCTTCGCCACGGTGTTTCACACTCCACAGGGAGCGATTATTCATTCGGGGGATTTCAAGATTGATCTCACTCCAGTGGATGGGCGTCTCTGTGACCTCAGTCGAATTGGCGCGATTGCCTCCGGTGAGGGGGTTCGGCTCCTGCTGAGCGACTCGACCAACGCTGACGCGTGCGGTCATTCAAGCTCTGAGACGTCCATCGGGGCGGTTCTGTACAACTTGATGCATCAGCATTCCGGACGTCGGATTATCACGGCCTGCTTCGCCAGCCACATCCATCGAGTGCAGCAAATCGCCGATGCCGCGCAGTC
>DORQ01000231.1:333-3461 GCA_003514205.1 Acidimicrobiaceae bacterium | reverse complement strand
CCAATGGCGGCGTTAGCGCTCCTTGGTGGCAATGAGAACCGCTGGTTGCGCATCACGCCAAATGACACCGTCATTTTGAGCTCACATCCGATTCCCGGCAACGAATCCGCTGTGACACGGGTCATCGACAACCTGGTTCGTCTCGGCGCGCAGGTCGTTCATTCGGGAATAGCTGACGTGCATGCAACCGGCCATGCGAAACAGGAGGAGTTGAAGCTTCTGTTGTCGATTGCGAAACCGGAATGGATGGTTCCGGTGCACGGAGAATACCGCCACCTCGTGACTCACGCCGGGCTTGCCCGGACAATGGGAGTGGAGGAGCACAAGGCCATCGTGGCTGAGGACGGAGACCAGCTCACCTTGAACGAGGAGGGCTGTGCCGTCACCGGCCGCGTCCCTGCCGAATACATCTACGTTCATGGGCGTGGCGATGTCAGCGGCGGAACCCTCCGAGATCGGCAGATCCTTGGCAATGACGGGGTGGTGTCGGCAATTGTCTGTGTCGATCTTGAGTCCCAGCGGCTCGTCGGCGGCCCAGAGATCGCCACTCGTGGATGGATTGCGGAAGAGGACGTCGAGATCCTCTTCGCTGGGTTGAAAGAGCGCGTTTCGGCAGCCGTGGATTCCCTGCTCGCCGAGGGATCTGCCACTCGGCCCCAGCTGGAAAAGGCAGTGCGACGAGCAGCAGGTTCGTTTGTTTCGCAGAAAACTCGGCGCCGACCGATGATTGTGCCGGTGGTTGTCGAGGCCTGAAAGCTGGTCGTGAGTTCGGGCCTCCCTGACACTGTCAGACTGGCTGGCTAGCGTGTAGAGAACTCATGGCAACGCGACAACCCTCCAAACAAGCTTCTCGTACCCGAGCCGCTGCGGCGAGAAAGCCAGCGCGCTCATCTGGAGGTGGCCGTTCTGGCACAGCGACCCGCGGCACTCGGCGTCCAGATGCTGGCAGTGTCGAGCCCGGGGCATTCTCGCGGGCAGCGTCAGCCGTCTTTGACGGCCACGGGCACGACGTTGCCGGCGTGGCGTGCGTGGTGCTGGGAATCGTTGCCGCGGTTGGCCTGTATATGGGCTCGGCAGGCCCAGTTGGGCGCTGGATTGAGACTGTGCTCGGAACACTTGTTGGGTTGCTCCGCGTCTTCGCTCCGCCACTGCTCCTGGTAGGTGGAGTGGTGCTGATTCGAGGGCGTCGCGACTCGAGCGCCGAGTTGACTGAAACTGAGGCCGTTGAGGCAGATGCCTCCCTCACCCGAACGGTTCGACGTTCAGTTGGGATCGTTCTCGCAACCGTTTCCGTCGCCGGGTTACTCCACCTCGCCGTGGACACCCAGACCATCACAGCAGGCGGGTTGGACGCCTATTCAGCCGCAGGAGGTCTTCTCGGAGGCGGGGTTGGCGGAGGGCTGCGGTCACTCGTGGGTGGCGGGGTAGCGGCAGTCATCTTCGTGCTGGTGGCGATGCTGGCAGCTGCTTTCCTCATTGGCAGGCCGCTTCGAGATCTCCTGCAGTATGCCCTTGGCGGCGCGACACCGGCGAGAGAAGGCCTTGGTTCAGCGTTCTCCTCACTGTTTCGAGTTGGGGAGCAGCCCGAGGAGTCCGATGACTTCGCTGTTGGGCTGTACGACTACGACTCAGACCCGGCGACAGCAAAGAGGTCTCGGCCCAAACGAGCAAAATCGGAGTCGGCCGCTGCAACAATTCGCCTTCCAGAGGTCTCGATACCCACAGAAGTGGAGCAACTCGAGATTCAGCTTCAGCCCCGTGGTGATTCGCCCTGGAAACTTCCACCATTGTCGTTGTTGTCGCGCTCAAAAGCGCAACAGCACGACGAGGTGGCTATTGCTCAACGAGGCCGTCAGCTTGAGGGAGCGCTTGCTGAGCACGGAGTCACTACTCGGTTGTCAGGGATGGTGGTCGGTCCCACGGTGACCCGCTATGAGCTAGAGCTCGGCACAGGCATCAAAGTCCGCCAAGTCGAATCACTCACCAAAGACATTGCCTATGCAATGGCATCCAAAGACGTTCGCATACTCGCGCCGATTCCTGGCAAGCAGGCGGTTGGGGTCGAGGTTCCCAATGAGAAGCGACAGATCATTGCTCTTGGCGACATACTCGCCTCCCCAGAAGCACTTCGTGCCAAGAGCCCACTCTCGGTAGCAGTAGGTCGCAATATTGAGGGAAAGGCTGTGATGTGCGATCTGGCCAAAATGCCGCACATCCTGATTGCCGGTCAGACCGGAGCTGGCAAGTCCAGTTGTATCAACTCGATCATGACGTCAATTCTGATGCGGGCGACACCAGATGAGGTCCGGCTGATCCTGGTTGACCCAAAGCGGGTTGAGCTCACCCAATACAACCGTGTCCCTCACCTGCTCACACAGGTTGTGACCGATCCCAAAAAGGCTGCCAACGCACTGGCGTGGGCGGTCCAAGAGATGGAACGTCGCTATGAGCTCCTTGAGGAGGTTGGGGTTCGCGATATCACTGGCTACAACGGAGCACTTGATCGAGGTGAATTGCGATCCCCACTTGGCGAGGAACGCGAGTTTGTTCGGATGCCGTTGATTCTCATTGTGGTCGATGAGCTTGCTGATCTGATGATCGTCGCCGCCCGCGATGTGGAAGAGTCCATTAACCGAATCGCGGCGAAAGCTCGTGCGGTTGGTATTCACCTCGTCATCGCTACTCAGCGCCCCTCGGTCAATGTGATCACCGGTGTGATCAAGGCCAACATCCCAGCTCGGTTTGCGTTCAGCGTGGCCTCGGCAACCGATTCCAAAGTCATCATGAATCACGGTGGCGCTGAACGACTAGTCGGACAGGGAGACATGTTGCTCCTCGACCCCGCCTCGCCCTCGGCCGAGCGAATCCAAGGCTGTTGGGTTGAGGAAAAGGAAGCCGCAGCGGTCGTGCGTCTCTGGCGCGACCAGTCGCCTGAGGTTCATTACGTTCAAGAAGTTCAAGACGACGCCAATCTGGCTGCGGTTGCCTTGCCTGGCAGTCAGCCTTCCCCAACGGGCTCAAGCGCATTCGATTCTGATGACGATGATGATCTGCTGGGGATCGCGATGGAAGCAGTGGTGCGAGGTGGGTACGGCTCCACCTCGATGTTGCAGCGCAAGCTGAAGGTC
>DORQ01000231.1:0-150 GCA_003514205.1 Acidimicrobiaceae bacterium | reverse complement strand
GTTGGACCCTCTCAGGGTTCCAAGCCCCGAACGGTGCTCATGACGGTGGAGGAATACCTTGCTGCCACGGGTCAGCTCGTAGGTGCTGACCTTCCTCCGGAGGAACTCGAACCGGAGCAGTTCTAACGAATCCTGCCCTGCTCCCAGCTG
>DORQ01000178.1:405-26533 GCA_003514205.1 Acidimicrobiaceae bacterium | reverse complement strand
CTCGGAGTCTCCTCCGGTGATGAAGTGGTGGTGCCAACCATGACATTTGCGGCGACTGCGTTCGCAGTCCGTTACGTTGGCGCAACCCCCGTCTTCGTCGATTCCGAGCGGAACACCTGGAACATCGATCCGGCGCTGCTTGAGGAGCTACTCCTGGAACGAGCTTCACGAGGAGCGCTCCCCGCCGCCATCATTCCCGTTGACCTCTATGGCGAGTGCGCAAACTACGACGAGATCCTCGACATCGCCGACAGGTTCGAAGTCCCAGTGCTGGAGGATGCCGCCGAGGCACTCGGAGCGACCTGGAATGGTCGCCCCGCTGGCGGATTTGGTGCAGGTGCAGCATTCTCCTTCAACGGCAACAAGATCATGACCACCAGCGGCGGCGGTATGTTCGTGACCGACGATGCCGAGTTGGCCCAGAAGGTACGTCACCTCTCCACCCAGGCGCGCATGCCAGTCGCGCACTATGAACATGAGGAGGTCGGCTACAACTATCGGCTCTCGAACCTTCTAGCTGCCGTTGGACGCGGACAGCTCGGCGGACTGCCCACAAAGATCGAGCGGCGGCACGAAGTCCGTGAGCGGTACGAACGCGAGCTAGGCCGAGTGAAAGGGCTCTCTTTCCAGCCGCAGGATCCACGCGGAAGGTCAAACGCTTGGCTTACGGTGATCTGTCTGGATCCGGCAGAGGCAACGGCCACTCCAAACGTCGTCATCGAGACCCTGATGGAGGCGAGGATCGAGGCAAGGAACGCCTGGAAACCCATGCATCTTCAACCGGTGTTTTCATTCTCAGAACATTGGGGCGGCGCTGTGGCAGAAGAGGTCTTTCACCGTGGGGTCTGTCTGCCAAGCGGATCAGCCCTGACAGAGAAGGATCAACAGCGCGTTGTTGACGCCCTCTTTGAAGTCCTTGGCTAGGACTTCTGGAAATGGCACCTAACGAGCGAACTGATCGCGAGAACGTTAGACGTCCTGTGTGCCAGTAGCGCCCGAATAGGCGCCGTCTTGAGAGGTTCCTCGAAGGTCGACAACGAGCTGCGAGTTCGCTGGCTCCTGGGAGTGGAAGACCTGAGCGGGAGTGATAGGCGGTACCGAGACCGAGGAGATGAGCGGGTGGGCGGATGCCACCGCAGTTTCATCCGGCCCGAAGAGGACCTCGTCGAGCTTCTCCCCAGGCCGAAGTCCTGTATAGACGATTTCGATCGGCCGATCAGCTTCCTTAATCAAACGCTTGGCCAAGTCGTCGATACGGACCGATTCGCCCATGTCCAGGACCATCACGTCACCATCTCCGCCGACTGCTCCAGCTTGGATTACCAACTGGCAAGCCTCCTCAATCGTCATGAAGAAACGAGTCACCTCTGGATGGGTCACGGTAATGGGACCGCCGCGCTCAATTTGCGCCCGGAATAGTGGAAGAACTGACCCTCTGCTGCCCAGCACATTGCCGAATCGAACGCTCATGAATGCGCCCTGAGATGTTCGTGCGGCATTCGAGGTCAGTCGCTCAGCCAGTCGCTTCGTACGCCCGAGGACCGAACTGGGATCCGCAGCCTTGTCAGTCGAGATGTTGACGAACGTCGTCACGCCGAAGTCCTGAGCTACTTCGAGCATATTCTGCGTGCCAAGCACATTGGTTTTGAAACCCTCTTCTGGGTGCATTTCCAAGAGAGACAGGTGCTTCAGCGCTGCCGCATGAAAGACAACCTCAGGACGGTGCTCATCGAACACCTCGCGAAGGCGATCAAGGTCACGGATCGAAGCGACGACTAACTCTCTGGAATCAAGCAGCCCACGTCCCTCAATGGACACCTGGACCGCTTGGAGAGCCGATTCATCACGATCGAGCATGACAACGCTCTCCGGGGCAAACCGCTGAAGTTGGCGGCATAGCTCTGAACCAATCGATCCACCAGCCCCGGTCACCAACACTCGTCGACCTGTGAGGTAGTTCGCTACGGCGTCTATATCGGTATTGAGTTCACGCCTGCCAAGGTAATCAGCTTCGGTCAGGGGCCGAATGTCCTTGACTCCAACCGCTGCCCCAAAGAGAGAGGAGACAGGAGGCAGAACCAGCGTCGCCAACTCCAGGTCATCGCAGATCTCTACCAGCTCACGAACGAGATCCCCCGGGGCTCCAGGCATCGCCAATACGACGGACTTGACACCAAACCGCTCGACGACCGCTGCGAGGCGTTCGCGACCTCCCCAGACTCGGACGTTTCTAATCCGAAGGTTTCTAAGGTCCCGGTCGTCATCAATGAGGGCGACAGGCCGATATGGAGAGCCGGGCTGCATCATGGACCGAATGACTTGCTCGCCTCCCGAACCTGCGCCATAGATGATCACTGGTTCCGCTTCGGCGCCAGCAGTGTGATGATAGCGATCAAGCAGCAGTCGCCAGCCGAATCTCGCTGCAGCCATCGCTATCGCAGCCAGGCCCAGGGCAATTGCGGTAGCGCTCACAGGAAGACGATGGCCTAGAAGGAACCGGTTGGCGAGGACGACCACCCCACCGACTGGAACAAGCGTCCTCGCGAGGCCAGCGATTTCCCCAAAAGTGCCGTACCTCCAGCGGTGAATATACAGACCGATGAGAGATCCAATCACCATTTGAGCTACTGCGGCGAGTACCCCAACGAGCAATACACCCGCGAAATTGACTTCCTCGAACTTGAACTCATAACGCAATAGGGCTGCCAAATACAGCGCAGCGAACCATGCCACAGCATCGATCGCCACTTGAAGCGGAAATCGCATTGGGGCCAATACGCCCGCAAACAGTCGTTCCATTGTGATGAAGCCCCCGCCACTCACTGGGCACCCTGCCCAATACCTGAGCCGCAATTGTCCCAGTAGAAGGCGCTCAAGACAAGACATTTCCTGTCATTCCGAGATTTAGGATTCGTTTTTGGCCGATCTCCTACTCGGGGGGTCGGCACAGGGGCAGGCTTGACTCAGTGCAGGTTCCTCAGCACACTTGGATAGTTGCAAAGGGGCGGGTTTGACCAAAAGGATTGTTGTCGTTGTAGGCCAGGGCTACGTTGGTCTGCCTGTAGCCGTTCGTGCAGCAGAAGTTGGATACCAGGTAGTTGGCTACGAGCTGAACGAGGCTCGAGTCGAGTCGCTACTGGCCGGCATTAGCCACGTCGAAGATATCCCCAACGAACGATTGCGCCCACTCCTTCACGACGGCAGCTATCGGCCAACTGCTGTCCTTGCTGAGATCGCTGGCTTTGATATCGCGGTGATTTCCGTGCCCACACCTATGTCTGAAGGCACTCCTGATCTCAGCTACATCGAGTCGGCTTGCGAGGCGATCGGCAGATTCGTCACTCCAGGCTGCACGGTGATTCTGGAATCCACGACCTACCCCGGCACGACCGATGAACTGTGCGCGGATATTCTCGACGCTGCATCAGGCCTCAGCGCAGGTGTCGACTATCACCTCGGCTACAGCCCCGAGCGAATCGACCCAGGCAATCCCCGGTACCGGCTGGAGAACACCCCGAAGGTGGTCTCCGGAATCACCCCATCCTGCCTTGACCACGTCGATGGGTTCTTTTCGCGGCTGGTAGAGCAGACGGTTCGAGTCTCTGGAACTCGTGAAGCTGAACTCACAAAGCTTCTCGAGAACACCTTCCGACATGTGAACATCGCGCTCGTCAACGAGCTTGCAATGTTCGCCCACGACCTCGGAATAGATATCTGGGAGGCAATCGATGCCGCAAGCACCAAGCCCTTCGGGTACATGCGCTTCACCCCAGGTCCTGGCGTCGGCGGCCACTGCCTCCCAATCGATCCCACCTATCTTTCGTGGCAGATCGAACGGCGGCTCGGGCAGACCTTCAGATTTGTCGAACTCGCCAATGACGTGAACTCACACATGCCCAACTACGTGGTCCAACGAGTCCAACGACTACTGAACGACCTAGAGATGTCCGTGAAGGGGTCCTCAGTCCTCGTCTTCGGGCTTGCGTACAAGGCCAACACGGGTGACGCACGAGAAACGCCCTCTGAGCCAATTTGCAGACTACTGATCGAGCTCGGAGCGAAGGTCTTGGTAGTCGACCCTCATGTTCGTGATGAGCAGTTCCCAATTGGGTGCACTCGAGCTTTTGGCACTGTCGAGGAGATCAATTCCTCAGATCTGGTTCTTTATCTCGTTGACCACGACGAGTTCGACACCGAGGCTCTCAGCGCCTCAACTACCCGAGTACTCGATTGCCGCCACGCGCTGACCGGGCCCATGGTCCATCAGTTGTGAGTGGATCGGCCACTTTGAAACGAGTTGTGCGGGAAGGGGTAAAGCACGCATCGAAGCTCGCTGACAAGCTCAGCCCTCCTCCCACTGGGCTCACTTTCCTCATCTACCACCGAGTCGGCCACGGCGCTGGCGGGCAGATGGACATCAGTCCACCGACGTTCACAGCCCAGATGGACTACCTAGCGAACAATGGCAGAGTCATTTCACTCGACACTGCACTCAAGGAACTAGCAGGCGGCGAAGCCCTTGTTCCCGGCCACGTTCTGACCTTCGACGACGGAACCGATGATTGGGCAGAAATCGTGGCCCCGGTGCTCGTCGACCGGCAACTGCCCGCAACGTTCTACGTCGCAACGGAGTTCATTGATCAGCAGCAACCTTTTGCCCACGGCGGACGACCGATCTCGTGGTCTGGGCTTCGGGAACTTCGGGACAGTGGTATCGCGACCATCGGGTCCCACACTCATCGGCATCTACTGCTTGATCGACTTCCACCAGCGGAGATCGCCGAGGAACTAGACACTTCCATCGATCGGCTGAGCGCAGAGCTCCAGATTTCGGTCGATCACTTTTGCTACCCAAAGGCAGTCCCGCCGTCGGTCGTTGCGGATCGAGCTGTTCGAAGCAGGTTTAGTTCGGCGACGCTCGCGGGGACTCGAACCAATCAGCTCGGATCCGATCCGTTCTCGCTTTCCAGATCGCCAATCCAAGCGGCTGATCAGTTTAAGTGGTTTCACCTCAAGGCCCACGGGGGCCTCGGCCTCGAGGATCGAAGCCGCCAACGACTGAACCAGTTCCGATATCGAAACGAGCGGGCGTGAACCGATGAAAGCGATACAACCGCGGCTGATCCATCTCACAACAGCAGATATCAGCCTTGAGCTTCTCCTGGGCCCGCAGCTGCAACTCTTCGTCGACGCTGGGTATGAGGTGATCGGCATCAGCGCCCCCGGCCCATTCGTCTCAGCAATAGAAGCTCGCGGGATCCGCCATATCGCTCTGGAGGGCGCAACTCGATCAATGTCCCTCTCAAGCGATGTTCGGGCCCTAGGCAACCTGGTCCAGATCTTCCGCGAACTTGCCCCCGATATCGTCCATACTCACAATCCAAAGCCCGGGGTCTATGGCCGAATCGCCGGGCGCATCGCCAGAGTCCCAGTCGTGGTCAACACCGTTCATGGACTCTATGCCCAGCCTACCGACAGCCTGAAGAAGCGCCTCGTTGTCTACGCCCTCGAGCGACTCGCGTCGACCTGCTCGGACGCGGAGCTTGTGCAGAACCCAGAGGATGTTGCAACGCTTCGCAAGCTCCTGGTCAGCCAATCAAAGATCACCGTGCTCGGCAACGGCGTTGACCTAAACAGGTTCACGGCTACACCGGAATGCGATGTTCGTTCCCAGCTCAGACTGGAACTTGGTCTGCCAGATTCCGCCGTCGTATTTGGCGCAATAGGTCGGCTCGTGGAGGAGAAGGGTTACTTGGAGCTCTTCGAAGCCTGGGAGACAGTCCATTCGAAGCACCCCACGGCCCGCCTGCTCGTCGTTGGTCCCGACGATCCGGAGAAGCCCGACGCGCTTCCGAGATCAGTTGTCGAGCACGCGGCGGCGGCGGGCGTCCAATTCCTTGGCATGCGTGACGACGTCGAGGACCTGTACCACGCAATGGACGTTTACGTTCTCGCCTCGCACCGAGAAGGCTTCCCTCGCTCCGCAATGGAGGCTGCGGCAAGCAGGTTGCCGCTGGTTCTCACGAATATCCGCGGCTGCCGCCAAGTCGTCACCCACCGCGTGAACGGATTGCTCGTCAACGTCCGGCAGCCGACGCAGCTAGCGAACGCTATGGTTGAACTCATCGAGCACCCCGAATTGCGGGAGCGATTCGGGACAGCCTCTGCCCAGCGAGCAATAGAAGAGTTCGATCAGGAGTCAGTCGCTTCGATCACACTTGCCACCTACTCGCGACTCCTGGCGGTCGCCGGGTCGACTGTTCCCACTGAGTAACACTGAGCGCTCCACAAGTGGGGCGAGCCCATCCAGGGGTCCTAAACTGCTCCTCGGTGCTGTGAGCGTTCACTTCGGCCGTGGCCAAACAACCATCAGGAATTTCATGACAGAACCACTTCGTATCGTCGTGATCTGCAAAATGAATCGATGCAGGTCCCCTATCGGCGAGGCCAGCTTTCGTCGGCTCGCCTCTGGCCACGAGCCACCCCTTTTCGAGGTGCAATCGGCGGGAATCCAGACTCAAGTCGGTTTGAAGCCGATGGCCCAAGCAGTCGAAGCGGCAGATCGAATCAACCTGGATGCCTCCGAGATTCGCAGCACTCCGCTCAGCGATTCAGTTCTTGACTGGGGCACTCTTTTCCTGGGCATGGAACGCATTCATGCGCTCGAAGTCTGCAATCGAAGACCGGACCTGTACCACCGCACCTTCACCCTGAAGGACCTTGCTCGACGCTCGGCCCTTTTCGCCCGTGAGGAACCGCTCAGCGTCCAGTCCTGGCTCAGGCTACTCAGCGAGAGCCGAAACAGGATGCAACTCATTGGTCGGCATGCGGCTGATGATATCGAGGACCCGACCGGGCGTGGAATGAGAGCACATCGAATCGCTGCAAAGGAAATCGACACCGCCGCTAGGTCCATCGTTCGCAACTGCTTTCGGAACAGAGCGTAACCTCCGACCAAACCTGGCCGTCAGCAGATCAGCAGCCTTGTTTATGCCTATCGGCCGCTATCGCGCACCATTTCGACCACTGCCTGATTCGACCAGTGCTTCACTGTTCCTGGCAGGATCCCGAGGAACAGCGTCGCCACCACAACGATTCCGAGGCCTACCATCGAAGTCCATGAAACGTTAACTGGAGGGCCTTCAAAACCCGCTGGTTCCTCGCCGTGATCTCCGCCGCCAACGAAAAACATAGAGACGATGATTCGTAGGTACATGAATGTGGAGATCACTGCGGTGATCATTGCCACGACCGCGAGCGCCCAATCACCTTGGTCTACAGCAGCGCCAATCACCCCGAGCTTCGCGATAAAACCACCTGTGAGTGGAACCCCAGACTGAGCGAACAGCAGTAATGCGAAGGCCAAGGCGAGGCCAGGGTGAGCAGTAGCGAAGCCCCTAAGATCTGACAGCTTTTGCAGATGCTCACCGCGTCGCGCAGCGAGTGCCACAATGCCAAAACTCCCCAAGGCCATGGCTGTGTAGGACGCCAGATAGAACAAAGCTGCTGACGTACCCCGCTCTGTTGCGGAGTGCACACCCAGAAGAATGAAACCCGCATGAGCGATTGAGCTATACGCCAACATGCGTTTCACATTCGACTGTACGACACTGACTATCGAGCCAACTAGGAGTGAAAGCACAGCCATTACAAAGACGATCGGTCGCCAGAGTTCGGCAGCAGAGCCAAAGCCGACAACGAATACCCGTATCATCCCAGCAAAGGCAGCAGTCTTAACTGCCGAGGCCATGAAGCCAGACACAGGGGTCGGGGCGCCTTGGTAGACGTCGGGAGTCCACATGTGAAATGGTGCGGCCCCGACTTTGAAGCCAAAGCCAGCCATCATGAGACCGAGGCCGCCAAGCAGCAATCCGTCTGAGGTCAGCACTCGCTCAGAGAGGAACACCTGAATCTGTAGCAGATTGGTCGATCCGGTAGCCCCGTAGATCAGTGCGAGTCCGTAGAGCAAGACCGCCGACGCGAAGCCTCCTAGCACCAGATATTTCAGACCAGCCTCCTGGGAGGTCACCCGTCGGGCGTGCATCGCAGTAAGCACATAACTCGATATTGAGAGTATCTCAACTCCGACAAACAGGACGATGAGATCGTTAGAGATCGCCATGATCGAGGCACCGAACGCAGCGGTCATCAGCAGTAGGTAGAATTCTGGCCCGTCAAGGCCTTCACGACGAAGATAGGAATCAGCAAACAGGGCTGTGACCAGGACGGCCAGGCAGATCAATGCGGTCACGAAAAGGCCAAATCGGTCCACACCGATTGCACCAGACCATGCAGAAATCGCTCCCTCTCTCGCGTTCCCTACTCGACCCCACAGTGGAACAATCGACACGAGAGTTCCTGCTGCGAGTACCACGGTTGCTAGCGCTGAGAGGTATTTCGGAAGGCGCTTTGGCAAGAGTGCGACCAGTGCAACTCCGATTACGGCACCCAAAAACAGAATCAGCTGAGGTGTGAGGTAACTCCACGGAATCCGTGGCGTAACGAGTCGAGAGGTGGATTCCTCCACAAGCGGAGCTGTAACACCGTCTGTGGGAATCTGGGCGAGCACCTGCAGGATCATTTGTGCGCTCCTTCAGCTTCCTCGGCAGGACCGGTGCTCGGCGCGTCGACGCCCTCGGCGAACTGCGAAACGTGTTCGACCAGCGAGCGTACCGATGGCTCGATTCGGTCCATCATTGGCTTAGGGTACACACCGAGAAACACGATGAGCACGCACAACGGCGCCATCACGAAGCTCTCCTTCAGAGAGATATCTCGCATCTTCGCATTCTCTCCAGTAGGGGTGCCATGGAACACCCGCTGGTAGGCCCACAGCATGTACAAGGCTGAAAGGATCACCCCGAATGCGGCAACGATTGCCCAGGGCCGAGCCGTTGAGTACGCACCGAGCAATGCCAAGAACTCGCCCACGAATCCATTCAAGCCAGGCAACCCCACCGAACTCAGCATGACCAGGGTAAATACGGCCGCCATCTTGGGCGCCGACTTCTGAAGTCCACCAAGCTCATCAATCTGACGCGTGTGACGTCGCTCGTAGATCATTCCCACCAGCAGGAACAGTGCCGGGGTGGTGATTCCGTGATTCACCATCTGCAGGACTGCCCCCTCGACCCCTTCAACCGTGATCGAGAAAATGCCAAGGATGATGAAGCCTAAGTGCGCAACGGAGGAGTATGCCACCAACCTCTTGAGATCCTTCTGCATCGTTGCGCAGATCGCTCCATAGATGATGCCGATCACGGCCAGGGTCATCAGCACCGGCGCGAAATAGTCTGAGGCCTCGGGAAAGAGATACAGCCCAAACCGCACAAAGCCGTATGTACCAAGTTTGAGCATCACGCCAGCGAGGATGACCGAACCAGCGGTGGGTGCTTCGGTGTGTGCATCGGGCAGCCAGGTATGCAGCGGAAACAGCGGCACCTTGACGGCAAACGCGAGCGCAAAGCTCGCAAAGATCCAGCGAGCAGCGGTGGTGCTCAACGCTTGCTTGCTTGCGATCTCAACCAGATCAAAGGTCAGCGCCCCACCCGTGGCCCGCTGATGAAGGATGGCCGTGGCCACAATTCCCACCAGCATGAGCGCGGAGCCGAACATGGTGTAAAGGAAGAACTTGGTCGTCGCGTAGATGCGGTCACCGTGGCCCCACAAACCAATCAAAAAGTACATCGGGATGAGCACGATTTCGAAGAAGACGAAGAACACGATCAGGTCGAGTGCCACGAACACACCCATCGAGCCCGACATCAGCACGAGCAACCATGCGTAGTACTGCTTATGGTTGCTTTCGGGGGTGATTGCAACGATTGCGAGCGGGAACAAGCACCCGGACAAGACGACGAGGAAGAGTGAGATCCCGTCGACTCCAAAATGCCAATTCATCCCAAGGCTTTTGACCCATGGAGTGTTCGTCACGAACTGATAGCCGGCAGTCTTGGCCGCAAACTCCGACAACAGATAGAGACTAAGTCCACCAGTCATGGCCGAAATGAGCACGGCAATCTGGCGGAACTGATCTGGTCGACTCTTTGGCAGCAATGCAACGAGTACCGCCCCAAACGCCGGGAGCAGGATCATTGCAATGAGTGGGTTGAACCCATGGCCTAGTCCCTGAGTACTTGCAACGAGATCCATCACACGCTCATCCTGACCACGACATACACGAGCACTGCAACAGTTCCCGCAGCAATTCCAATGGCAGAGTTTCGAACCCTGCCCGTTTGAGCGAGCCGCAACCCACTGCCAGTTGCAGAAACACCTGCTGCAACGCCATTGACCACACCATCAATCACGGTTCGATCAAACCAACTCACGGCCTCGAAGAACTTCCGGCCTGGGCCGCCCATGAACCAGGAATAGGCCTCATCGATGTACCAACCATGCGCAAACTCGGCTCTCTCGATCGCCGCAGGGGAGCCCTTTCCTCGGAGGTACACCATCGCTGCGAATCCGATCCCGATGAGACCACAGAGCACCGCAACGACGGCGAGAACAACGAGCTGGGAACCTTCAACACCCAGTTCATGGCTACCAACCACCGGCTCCAGCCAATGCTCAAGGTGCTTCGTGCCCGACGAGAACGGCAGATTGAGCACTCCAGCAACCAGCGCCAGCAGTGACAGAACGACGAGGGGCAAAGTCATCACCCACGGCGACTCCCGTGGTGTGTGGTCCGGAGTTAGATGCGAGCCGTGATCATGATCATTGCTATGTGCATTTTCGGCTGCGGTCGACTCCTCGACGCCTTCGCCCGACGCTTCGTGATGAACTGCTGTGACGGGCTCACGCCATTTCTCGGTTCCAAAGAAGGTCAGGAATACCTGGCGCGACATGTAGAAGGCGGTGAGAAGCGCAGTCAAGAGCCCAAGGGCCCACATGACTTTGTTCTCGGCCCAGGCTCCCGCCAGAATTTCGTCCTTTGACCAAAAGCCTGAGAACGGAGGGACGCCCGCAATCGCTAGCCACCCGATGATGAAGGTACCTGCAGTGATCGGCATGTATTTGCGAAGATTGCCGAACTTCCGCATATCTTGCTCGTGCGCCATACCGACGATTACCGAACCAGAACCAAGGAACATCAGTGCCTTGAAGAATGCGTGCGTCACCATATGGAAGATCGCAGCCACGTAATTGCGTGTGCCTACTGCGAGGAACAGATACCCAAGCTGACTTACCGTTGAGTACGCCAACACTTTCTTGATGTCGTTCTGGCTGACCGCGATCGTGGCCGCAACCAACGCCGTGATGACGCCCACCCATGCGATGACATCATTGGCCCAGGAAGCTTCGTGGAGCACAGGATTGAGGCGCACCAGCAGGTAGACGCCGGAAGTAACCATCGTCGCCGCATGGATGAGTGCCGAAACCGGGGTCGGCCCGGCCATGGCGTCCGGCAGCCAGACGAACAAGGGCAATTGCGCTGATTTGCCAGCTGCTCCGACCATGAACAACAGGGCAATCGCTACAGCTGTTCCGCCCACGATTCTGCCGGAATGTGCTGCCTCCGAAATATCGAGGTAGTTGATGGAACCAATGGTGGTCCAAACCAGGAATGTGCCAATCATGAACCCCCAGTCCCCTATCCTGTTGGTCACAAAAGCCTTCTTGCCCGCCGACGCGTTCGCTGGGTCCTCGTGCCAGAACGAGATGAGGAAATAGGAACAGGCCCCGACCCCTTCCCATCCGAGGAAGGTCAGCAGAAGGTTGTCGCCCAGCACCAGCATCAGCATCGCGGTGATGAACAGGTTGAGGTACACGAAAAACTTTGAGAACCGTGGATCGCCCTTCATGTAGCCAATTGCGTACAGGTGGATGAGGGCGCCAACCCCGGTTACAAAAAGACACATGGTGACACTGAGCGGATCAGCAAGGAGTCCGAACCCCACGCTGAACCTGCCAGCCGCAATCCAGTCGAAGACCGACTGGTGAAGCATGCGACTCTCCGCATCGTTTCCCATCAGCTCGACAAAGACGGCGACCACCGCAAGGAATGACCCGCCAACTGCTGTAGTGGCAATCCATCCCGCACCAGGATCGCCAAGCCTGCGGCCGAAAACCACCAGAAACAAGAAACCAGCAAATGGGATCGCAGGAATGATCCAGAGCAACTTTTCCACGCTCCCTAACCCTTCATCAGTGAGAGATCGTCAGCGTTGACATTCGGTCGGCGACGCATAATTGCCACGATGATGCCAAGTCCAACTACGACCTCGGCAGCAGCAATTACCAACACGAAGAACACAACCGCTTGTCCCGCTACGTCATCGAGCTGCTTTGAGAAGGCCACAAAGGTAATGTTGACCGCGTTCAGCATCAGCTCGATGCACATGAACATCACGAGCGGGTTTCGGCGAATCAGCAGACCGAATGACCCAATGGCAAACAGCGCTGCGCCGAGCATGAGATAGGAATTCTGCATCAGTCGTTCGCTCCCAGGTCCTCAACCAGTAGTGCTGGGTCTTCTTCTGGATCGGGAAACTCTTCGTAGTCGATTGGCTCGCCACCAGCGGGTCGGCTGAGCACCACTGCCCCAATGACAGCCACGGTCAGTAGAATCGAGGTGATCTCGAAGGCTAAGACGTAGTCAGTAAAGATCGCTCTACCAAGTACTTGGAGATCATTGGATGGGTCAAGAGCCGCCATTGCGGACTTTTCGCCAGTTGGGGTTGACAGGCCAGCGCGGTAGGCGATGTAGACCATCGCTCCTGTTCCAGCGCCAAGCAGCAGGGCCAAGACAATGCCTGAGACCTTACGTTCAGCCACCAGGTTTTCCGCACGGTCGACGCCAAGGAGCATGATGACGAACAGAAATAGCACCACGATCGCGCCTGCATACACAATCACCTGAATCGCGGCGAGAAAGTAAGCACCCTGCGCAATAAACAAAACGGCAATGCCGAACAGTGTTGCCACTAGCGAGAGTGCGTTGTGGACTGGGTTGCGAAACCCAACTACTCCCAGTGCCCCAAAGAGGCAGATCGCAGCAGCAATAGAGAACGTGATCGAGTCAACCACCGTTGTCGCGAACATCAGTGATGCCCCCCGTGATCCTCAGAATGCGACCCGGCAGAATCCAGCTCTGCCTGGCGTTCGGCCTCAAGCTGTGCCGCTTCCAATGGCTGGCCGCCTTCAGGCGCCCGCAGTCCATATCCTCGCTCCTCGGACCAGGCGATGATCCCCTCAAAAGATGCGTCACCGCTTGGAGAAGTGGCTCGCATCCATCCCGAGGTGTTCGTCTCGTCGCCCGGCCGCCAGTCCTCCCAGGACAATTTCTGTGGCTGACCATCTTCGCCGACCAGGAGCTCTGACTTGGTGTAGATCGCATCTTCCCGCGATGTGAAGCTGAATTCAAACAACTTCGATTCGGTGATTGCCTCGGTGGGGCAGGCCTCGGCACAGAGATCACAATGAATGCAGCGGAGGTAGTTGATCTCGTAGACGAATCCGAATCGCTCGCCAGGTGAGCTTGGGTTCTCGGGATCGTTATCGGCTCCACGAACATAGATGCAACGTGCAGGGCAGACGCCAGCGCACAGCTCGCAGCCGATGCACTTCTCCATGCCATCCTCATAACGATTCAGCACGTGACGCCCATGTGCGCGCTCGGGCTTGGGCCGCTTCTCATCAGTCGAGCCCCCGCGACCTCCCCGGTATTGGCGAGTGACGACCTTGCCCGACTCGCCGCCGAAGTACGCCTCGCCAAACTTCTTCAGTGTGACGGCAAATCCTCCGAGGTAACCCATTAGCTAGCAACCTCCTGATCTGCGCGCCGTGCTCGGGCCGCCGAAGCAGCTCCCGACACCAGCGCAGCACCGAATACGATCGTCACAACACCCACGCCACCGACCAGGAACCGATTCCAGTTCTGGTCTTGTCCCACTTTGAACGCTGCAAGCAGGAGGAACCAGGCGAGGGATAGAGGAATAAGCACCTTCCATCCCAGGTCCATCAACTGGTCATAGCGGAGCCGGGGAAGGGTGCCTCGGAACCACACAAAGATGAATAGGAACATCAGCAGCTTCGCAAAGAAGTACACCGTGGGCAGCACGCCCTGCAGCCATTCAGGAGCCCATCCAGTGGGTCCAGCCGGTCCGCCAAGGAACAGCGTCACGATCACGGCTGACATGGTGATGGTGTTCATGAACTCTGCGAGGAAGAAAAGCGCGAACCTTATCGAGCTGTATTCGGTGTGGAACCCACCCACCAACTCTTGTTCAGCTTCGACTAGGTCAAACGGAGGCCGGTTCAGTTCCGCTGTCGCGGCAATCATGAAGACGATGAACGGCACGCCTCCGGTTGCCCAGGCATTCCAATTCCAAGCTTGCTGCCCCGCCACTATTGCGTTGGTAGACAGGCTTCCTGAGTTGAGAAGCACCGCAAGGAGCGAGAGACCAAGGGCCGCTTCATAGGAGACCATTTGAGCAGTTGCACGAACCGACCCGAGGAGCGGGTACTTGGACCCCGAGGACCAACCGGCGAGCATCACGCCATATACGGCAATTGAACTCATTGCCAACACGAACAGGATGCCGATGTGCGGATCGGCCAATTGAAACAAGGTCTCGTTCGTCGAGCCAAACCAGGTAACCACACCGCCCTTGCCGTTGTTGAAATCGCCGCCAAGGGGGATCACCATGAAGACAAGAAACGCCGGAACAAGGGAAAGATATGGAGCAAGTCGGAACACAAAAGGATCCGCATTGTCAGGTATCAAGTCTTCCTTGAAGAACAACTTGATGCCGTCCGCCAGGGTCTGAAGAATGCCGAACGGGCCAGCGACGTTGGGGCCCAAGCGGTTCTGCATTCTCGCGACGATCTTCCGCTCGAACCAGACCATCGCCATCACTGACACCATTAGCGCTGCGAATGCAATTACCACCTTGACGAGGACGATGAGGATCGCTGCCCCGTCGATATTCTCGAGAAGGGGATCAATCCCGAAGATCACGCCTGCACCTCGATTCGCACATCAGTCACCAGTGACGAGGAATCAATCAACCGGGACACCGCGACGCCAGACAGATTCACACCACAGGCAGCTACGCCACGGGGCACGCTGGCCGAGGGTTCGACTGGAATCAGGATGCTTCTTGCCCCATTGGAGACGCGGACTGCGGCGCCAGTGGTAACGCCAAGCTTCTCGAAGTCGAGGGGATTCAAGGTGAGCACTGCCTCCTTCACCAAGCTCGCCGAGGAGGGCGAGTGGGAAAGGAGTGTTCCGCCATCGTACAAGTCGGGCCGGGCAACCAGCCGGAACGCGTAGGCGTCGGTTGCCGGAATCACGACCTGATCATTGGCGGCGACATAGCGCAGCACGTCTGGTGAGCTCACCAACTCGAGCCCATCAGTTTCCTCGGGCTCGGCCACTTGAGCCGCGTCGCCGACCTCGCTTTCAGCGGGGTCTGCAACGGCATCACTTGGATCTTCAGCGCTGGCCCCGTCAGAGTCATCCGCAGAGTCAGTGGCGGAATCGAGTGGTTCTTCTGATTGGACCTCAGTGGGGGCCACGGCCAACAAGCCATCAATATTGGCTGGATCCTCAAGGGCTTCCAGCGACAGCTCTGCGTGAACGGGAGACAGGTCCTGGAACTCAGCCCAAATTGCCTCCACGCCATCGAAGTTCAAGTCATGGCCCAACGCCTCGCCAAGGTCGCAGGCAAGTTCCCAATCTGCACGGGCGGTGCCTGGAGGGGTCACCTTCTGGGTGACCCGCTGAACTCGACCCTCGATGTTCGTCACTGTTCCACTGACCTCACCGAACGCGGAGGAAGCCAGAACCACGTTGGCTCGTCGAGCTGACTCGTTGAGGAAGGGATCAACAACGATGACTGAGCGTGCTCCGGTGAGGGCCCGCTCTGCGAGCTCCCGGTCAACGAAATCGGCAAGTGGATCAGCGCCGAGAAGGATCAGCGTGTCGATCTTCCCTGCAGCTGCGGCCGCAAGAATCCCTGCAGTATCGAGCCCGTCAGCCTGGGGGATCGTTGGCCACGCTTGGCCAAACCACGCTGCTGCCTCGCTGCGTCGGACACGACCTGGCAGCAATCCTGGCGACATCCCCGCTTCAAGGGCCCCACGCACATTGGAACGAGGAAGTAACGGCAGGAAACGAACACCATCGAGCGTCATCAGTTCCTCAGCGGCCGCTACCACAGTCTGAGGCGATTCCGCTGCTGAGGTACGGCCGATCAGAACTGTCACTGGCCCATCGCCAGACAGCACGTCAATCGCGCGGCGAACTTGCTCTACATCAGCTCCGCCTGCGTCACCGCCCCCACCTCGAATTGCTCGCACTGCTGAGGCGGTCTCACCTGGCCGAACAAGCAGCGAGGCGGCTGCCAGATTCGTCAATGAACTCTCCGTTGAGGTCAGCTCGATCAGCCGCGCACCATCTTCAACGATGGCATGGCGCAGCCGAAGGAACAACGTTGGAAGTGCCTCTTTGGGGTCGGGTCCCAGGTAGATGATCGTTCCACCCGGTGTGCAGGCCTCGTTGATTGTCGCCCCAGGCAAACCCAACACCAGCTCTGCTGGCAGTCCGTCACCGAGCTGAGCATCGACATTGTCGGAGCCCAACGCTCCTTTGATCAGTTTGGTCCACGCGTACGCTGCCTCATTGGTGAGACGAGCGCCGCCGATCACTGCAAGCCCTTGAGGGCCGCCGGAGCGAAGACCTTCGCTTATCAGCGCTGCAGCCTTTGCCACCGCATCAGACCAGTGGATCGCAACGAGGTCATCTCCGTGGAGCTCCAACGGCCCTTGCAGTCGATCAGGCGATCCGATCGCCTCGAAACCAAAGCGACCCTTGTCACACAGCCAGCCCCAGTTCACTGCGTCGTTGTCGACGCCGTTGATTCGGAGCACTTCATCTCGCGAGGACTGGACAGTGACACTGCAGCCGACAGCGCAATCGGTGCAGGTGGAGGCCACTTCCTCAAGATCCCAGGGGCGAGCCTTGAACCGGTAGGGCTTCGCTGTGAGCGCTCCCACTGGGCAGATCTGAACGGTGTTTCCCGAGAAATACGAGGCAAACGGCTCATCAGGGAACGTGTTGACTTCAGTGTTGGCACCGCGACCCATGAAGTGGATCAACGGATCTCCAGCGACCTCATCTGCGAACCGTGTGCAGCGGTCGCACAGAATGCATCGCTCACGGTCAAGCTGAACTGTTTCGGAGATTGCTATCGGCTTCTCGTAGTGCCGCTTCTCCTCAACCCAACGTGACTCGCCGGGGCCGTACCCAACGGTGGTGTCCTGAAGGGGGCACTCTCCACCTTTGTCGCAGACCGGGCAATCCAACGGATGGTTGATGAGGAGGAACTCGAGGACACCATCTTGGGCCTTCTTCACCTTCTCATTCTCGGTATCCACCGTCATGCCCTCGGAGCACTCGAGCATGCAGCTCGGTTGCAGTGCTGGCCCGCGACCGGTGTCGACATCAACGAGGCACATCCTGCACATTCCCACTGGGTTCATGCGCGGGTGGTAACAGAATCGCGGGATATAGGTCCCGGCTCGCTCGCAGGCGTCAATCAGAAGGTCGCCCTTTTGGGCCTGAATTGCAGCGCCGTTCACCGTGATGGTCACGGGTTGATCCACAACAATGGGCTTAGGTGCCTCGCTCACGACCGACCTCCTACAGGCTCGACCGACAACGGAATGAGATCGCGCTTGGTGATCTTGGCTTCGAACTCGTGACGGAACCGGCGAAGAGCACTCGTGATCGGAGCAACTGAGGAAGGTCCGAGCGGGCAGATCGTGGTCTGGCGGGGAGGGAAGGGAACCGCTTCGAGTCCAGCCTCAGGGTGGGAGGCAACCGGGTACGGCCCAGGCGAGATGTTGTCAGCAATATCCAGAAGGAGGTCAAGATCGCTCGGCCGTCCATGCCCATCCATGATCCGCCGGAGGATCTTCTCTTCCCAGGTGGTGCCTTCACGGCAGGGTGAGCACTTTCCGCAGGACTCTCGTGCGAAGAATCGAACGATCCGCAGGCAAGCTTTCACAGCATCGGTTGTGTCATCCATGACCACAATCGCCCCAGATCCGAGCATCGAACCGGCCGCGCCGACCGTTCGGCCTTCGAGCGGCAGGTCGACTTGCTCTGGGAAGAACCAGGGTGCAGAGGCGCCACCGGGGATGAACATCTTGAGCTCATTGCCGTTACGAATTCCGCCGCCATACTGCTCGGAGTAGAAGAGCTCTCGGTATGTGGTCGTGCCCTGCGCAACCTCAAACACCCCAGGCGTGTTCACATGGCCAGACACTGCAACCAGTCGGGTGCCCGGTGAGGCTTCGCTTCCAGTCGCCTTGTAGGCGGCGACGCCGTGACACATCAACCAGGGAAGGTTGGCGAGCGTCTCAACGTTGTTGACAATCGTCGGTGCCATATACAGGCCCTTTGCTGCCGGAAAGTACGGCGGCTTCAAGCGTGGCATTCCTCGGTTGCCTTCGAGCGACTCAATCAGCGCAGTCTCTTCGCCAACGATGTAGGCACCAGCACCCCAGTGCAGCACGATGTCTACCGAGAAGTCGGTACCGAGAATGTTCTTTCCAACCAGGTTGTTGGCGTATGCCTCGTTCAACGCAGCGGCGATGCGTTCCTGTGCATGTGCCATCTCGCCTCGGACGTAGAGGAACACTTGCGCTGCGCCGATCGCATAGGCAGCAATGAGGCAGCCCTCAATGAGCTGATGAGGATCGCGTTCCATGAGGACGCGGTCCTTGTAGGTGCCGGGCTCAGACTCATCGCCATTCACAACGATGTAGCGCGGCCAAACGCCAGGCGGACAGAACCCCCATTTAGTGCCAGCTGGGAAGCCGGCCCCGCCTCGGCCAAGAACTGTCGCTTGGCGGACCTGCTCCAACACCGCCGATGGGGCGATGTTCAAAGCGGCCCGGATGCCTTCGTAGCCGGAGTAGCTGCCAGAGCGCTGGTAGCCCTCGAGCGTGTGGGCATCCGGTGTCTCCCAGCGCGAGGTCACGATGTGGGGCGTCGCGTTCATGATGAAACCTCCCCCTGTTCGGCAGCCGCAGCAGTGTTTCGATCACGAAACCAGCCAGGCTCAGATTGCTGCTCCGGTGCAGTGATGTTCGCGACTTGGCCGGGCTCAATGTGTTGACGAACACGTCCGAGTGTCCCGTGGTCGGGAATCTCTCCGTTTCGTCCGGCACGGAGATCTTCAACCAGCGAGTCGAACTGCTCATTGCTGACAGTGTTGAAATAGCGGTAGTTCACCTGACACGCAGGAGCCTCGGTGCAGGCCGCAATGCACTCGACATCCTCGAGTGTGAACAACCCATCCTCGGTGGTCGATCCGCTCCGGATTCCGAGCGACTGCTCAGCATGCTCAAGTAACTCCTCACCACCGAGAAGCTGGCAACTGATGTTGGTACATACATTGATGAGGTACTTGCCAACTGGTTTCAGCTTGAACATCTCATAGAAGCTGGCAGTGCCTCGAACCTCAGCTGCGGTGATTCCGACCAGTTCGCTGATATGACGCATCGCGTCTTCCGCGAGAAAGCCGTCTTGTTCTTGGGCGAGGTGACACAGCGGAATCGTTGCCGACTTCGGACGCGGGTAGCGAGCAATAATCTCACGTGCGAGGAGTTCATTCTCACGAGTAAACCGACTCATCGATCAACCTCCCCCATAATCGGATCCACCGAGGACACAATCGCGACGGTGTCGGCGATGAGGCTGTCTCGCATGAGATGCGGAAGCGTCTGGAGGTTGACGAAGCTCGGGCCTCGAACATGCATCCGATAGGGCTTCGGTCCGCCATCGGACACGATGTAGCAACCGAGTTCGCCACGAGGAGATTCAACGGCCACGTAGGCTTCGCCAGCAGGAACTTTGAACCCCTCGGTGAAGATCTTGAAGTGATGAATGAGGGCTTCCATCGATTCATCGATTCGACCCCTCGGCGGGGGTGTCACTTTCTTGTCCTGGATGCGGTAATCACCCAGCGGCATCTGGTCGAGAATCTGTCGGATAATCCGAATCGACTCGTGAATCTCACCAAGGCGGATCGCATACCGATCAAATGAATCGCCGTAGCTTCCGACAACCACATCGAACTCAACTTGGTCGTAACGCAGATACGGCATGTCTCGGCGGAGATCCCACGCGTAGCCGGTTGAACGCAGAATTGGTCCAGTCGCACCCAGGGCGAGCGCTTCTTCAGCCGTGATGACGCCAGTGCCCTGAAGTCGCTCCCGCCAAATGGGCTGGCCAGTCATGAGTGTGTCGAATTCATCAAGACGCTCAGGCAGGGGATCCAAGATTCGGCGAATATCGTCGCGCCACCCGTCGGGTAAGTCGGCAGCCACGCCACCGGGACGGATGTAGTTGTGATTCATGCGTAGGCCGGTGACGGACTCGAAAAACCTCAGTACTTCTTCCCGCTCGCGCCAGCCATACAACATCATCGAAACAGCACCCAGGTCCATGCCATTGGTTGCCATGAACAACAAGTGCGAGCTCAAGCGATTCATTTCGCACATCAGCATGCGAATCCACTGCGCTCGCTCGGGGGCCTCGATGCCAAGAAGTTTCTCGGTAGTGAGCGAGAACGCGAGTTCATTAAACAACGGTGCCGCATAGTCCATGCGGGTGACGTTGGTCGCCCCTTGCACATAGGTGAGTTCTTCGCCGGTCTTTTCCATCCCAGTGTGCAGGTAGCCAATCACTGGTTTCGAACGCTTGATGATTTCGCCCTCGAGCTCAAGCACCAGGCGCAGCACGCCATGAGTCGACGGATGTTGCGGACCCATGTTGAGGATCATGCGGTTGCTATCGGCTTGATAGCCAGAGCGTTGCTCAGCCTCGTGCTGAGACAACCTCAGCACCGAGTCATCACTCGTCAGCCGCGTCAGAGCATCGTCAAGTGCAGTGAGATCAAGATCACGTGTCATGGGTTATCTCGCCCCCGGAACTGACTTGAATTGAACCGGGATCCGCCCAACCTCGTAGTCCTTACGGAGCGGATGTCCATTCCAGTCGTCAGGCATCAAGATCCGCGACATGTCGGGGTGCCCAACAAAGTGGATGCCCATGAGGTCAAAGGCCTCCCGCTCCATAGCTTCCACAGTGGGGTGCACTGGAAACAGCGTGGGCATGGTGGCGTCTTCAGCCGGAACCTGCACGCGGATTCGAATTCGGGTTCGATCACTGTGGTTGATGAGATGAACAACGACCTCAAAACGCTCGGGCTCTATTCCGGCTGGAAGCGCTGGGCGACAGGGATGAGTGAGGTAGTCCACTGCACACAAGTCGATGCATTGGTAGAAGCCATCTGCACGAAGGGCTCGAACTAGATCAAGGATTCCCTCTCTGCCTGCAAAAAGCGTTCGGTCGGTGCCCTCGCCCACAACTGGAGCCCCATGGAGAAGTTCCTGGGGCACTGACTCTGTTTCAGGCGCGTCGATCTCTTCTTGAGAGGATTCCGCAGTCATTTTCCGAGTCCGATTCCAACTGGTGTGGCAACCGCCCCATCACTCTCGAAGGAACCCGCCGTGGAGGGAAGAATCAGTCCCGCGCCCGCACCCGTCTCGGCTCGTCGCCGGACAAGCTCGCCAGATTCGATCTTGCTATGCAAGGTAAGAATCGCGTGCATCAAAGTCTCTGGGCCAGGCGGACAACCTGGTGCGTATACATCAACCGGCACAATCTGGTCGACCCCTTGCACGAGGGCGTAGTTGTTGAACATTCCGCCCGAGCTCGCGCAGACGCCCATGGAAATCACCCATTTGGGTTCCATCATCTGGTCGTAGATCTGGCGAAGCACCGGGGCCATCTTCTGGCTCAGCCTTCCGGCCACAATCATGAGATCCGCTTGCCGAGGGCTGGCACGAAACACCTCCATGCCATAGCGCGCGAGATCGTAATGCGCTCCGCCCGTAGCCATCATCTCGATGGCGCAACAAGCCAAACCAAAGGTGGCTGGCCAGCAGCTGCGAGCACGCGACCAGTTGACCAAGCTCTCGATGGAGCCAGTGAGAAAGTTGTGCTCAAGACCTGCAAGGCCATCTTCGGAAACGTTCTGGATCAGGCCCACTAGGCTGCGACCCCTTCGTCTCCGACGTGGACTTCGCGTCCTTCTTGTCCAACTCGGCGAATCGTGGAAGTTGACGTCCTCGATGGAGTCACCATCATGCCGCTCCTTCGAACCTGCTTCAGCGGGCCCCAATCGAGTGCCCCGTTCGCCACGACATACAGAAATGAGGCAAAGACTGCCACGGCGAACTCAATCACCGAGACCAGCCCGAACGATCCGAGCTCTCGATACACCGCAGTGAATGGATAGAGAAAGATGATCTCGATATCGAACACAATGAAGATCATTGCAACGAGATAGAAGCGCACCGGGAAACGCTCGGGTGGTGCTACTTGGTCAACAATTCCGCACTCATACGGAGCGTTCTTGGCATCGTTGGGGCGACCGGGGTTCAGAAGCCGAGATGCAATCAGGCTGATGAGCGCAAAGAGCGTGGCAAGAATACCCAGCGCAAGAATTGGGAGGTATTGACCCACCAGCTACTTCCCCTTGCCGGCCCCGCCGAAGGCGTCTCGGATGGCCATGGCTTGCTTGTCTCGGTAATGCAAAATGCTGGTGAAGATGATGAAGCCCATGAGCGAGATCATGAACAATGTGAACGGAATGAATCGCTTGTTGCCGAGGTTGCGCAGCATGACGACGGTTACCTCGCCAGCCTTTGGATCCGCAGTCGCCGAGGGCGGGGTGCCACCTGGCTCAACAACAACATCCTTCACCTTCACGAGGGTCACAGCGCTATAGAGCTTTGGGTTCAGCACCTGAAAAACTGACTTCACCCTATTGAAGGCTCGAGTAGCGGTCGGGAGCTCGTCCACCGGCTCGCACTGAGCCTTGCCGCCGAAGAAATAGACGTCCTTCACGATGTAGTCAGCAGGTTCGGTCGTGTCACCAAAGATCTTCTCCGCAATGAGCGCGGCATCTGCTGAAGCAACCGCCTCGCCGCGTCGCGGATCCGATTCGGTCAACAGGCACCAACCGTTCAGCGGCTTCTCGATTCGATCTCGGAGCTCCAACGCCTGCGCATTCACCTCTTTTGAGAGCTTCTCACCCCCAGCCGCATACAGTGCTGCAAGCTCGGGATCCGCTGCGATATCCTCCGGAACTGTCGCTTCGGCCTTCGCTGCAACCTCGGCCACGGACTCGGCCGACGCAATCACCCAGGGCTGAATGACTGTCTTGAGTTTGGTCATCGAGGTAGGGGCGTATGCCTTACCCTCGTTCCCGCGAGCGAGGCTCTGCAAGAGGGGAAAGTCAGCAAGAACTTCGGCAGGATCCTCTTGCTTGTCCGTTGGAGGCAGATCGGCAAACTGCTGAACCTCAGGTACTGGGGTTGCGCGATCAAGGTTGATGTCCGTGGGCATCCAAGCCGGTGCTCGGCCAACCAAGCCGATGCCGTAAATGACCCACACGATGGTCATGATCACCATCCAACCGAAGAAGCCAGAGGATGTTATGAGGAAGGCGACGCGTGCCCCTGTATTCGTCGCAAGAATCATGTAGATCGATCCCACCAGTGAGACCATGGCCACGACCACAATCAGGATTCCCCGAATCGTGGGGTCGAATGCGATTGCTCCCAACATTGAAGCTCCGCCCATCACTGACCACCATCCTTGCTAGATCCGCTCGCGGCGCCAGCGCGAACCGCGCTGAGATTCCGCTCATAGGTCACAATCGCCCAAATCTGCTCGGGGCTATAGATGCCCGCTGGGCCGAACTTTCGACGGTCATCTGTCGCACCGTTGTTGGCATTCACTCCGAAGCCTGGCATCCGACCTGAGCCAATGTTGCTTGCGCCATACTGCTTGCCAGCTTCAGATCCCGTGAAGACCAGCGCATAGTGCTGCTTCTCCGTGAGGTTCTGCTCGATACCAACGAGATCCGGTCCGAAGCGTCCTCGTGCGATCGTGTCGATGGACTCCCAAGGCTTTCCATAAGAGTCGCCTGCGACGTGGCAACGCGAGCAGTTGAAGGCATTGCCTCCCACTGAATCACCCTTGAGAGAAAAGAGAATCTCGCCAAGCTGCAACTCGTCCGCGATGCTCAATCGTTCGAATTCCTCGGAGTTGCCGTCGATCACATTCGCATTTGCTGCGTTGGCCTCACGTGTGGCAATCATCCGCTCGGCTAGATCTGCGTCGATTCCGGCGACTGCTTCATCCACTCGCTTCCGAACTTCTTCAGGAGAAAGCTGCACCGTCCACAGGTACTCGATCACGTTGTTGAGTTGTTGAACGGTGTTTGGGCCCCCACCCACCACACCCCATGCGGGCATCGGCGTGCCCGGACGGCCGTAGTTGAGGATGTCCATAACCTCGGCCTTGCTGAAGCGGTACATGAGCGTGTCAAGCGCTGGCGCAGTCCAGTTGACGGTGTCGACGTACTTGCCGTTCTCGTCAGTGATCACAAACGAAGCGGCACCACCACTTCCCTCGGGCCCATGACACTTCACGCACTGAGCGCCCTCCGAGTAGAGCAGCTCTCCACGATGCTCGAACGTGTGAAGGAAGTCTTTCCTCGCGCCCTCTTCTCGGCCCGGTTCACCTAGCCACACGAGCGGCAACGAGAGAGCAACGATGATGAGCAGCCCAAAGGCGCTCCAGAGAGCAGCATTGAGCTTGGGACCCTCCAGCTCCTCGTCCGGCAGATATTGCTTCCGGTTCGGGGCCAGTTCGATCTCGGAGCCGAGCTCAGCACGCCCCTTCACCATTTGGCTCACGATGAAGAATGCAGCGCCGATGAAGATCACCGCTCCAATCACGTACGCCACTGACCGTTGAGTTGTCATCAGGGCAATCATTCGCTCAGACCACCTACATCTTGTGTTGTGAACATATACCGATCGTTTCTCGAGCTCACTGCTACAAGCAGTGCGGCCCTTGGGCTTCTTGTCCTGTGGTGTTGGTGCCAAGCGGCGACCCCTGGACAATCTTCCCGGTGTCTACCGTAAGAACGCCATCTGGCGACACCTCAGTCGCGAAGCTGTCGAGCCCACGCGGCGCTGGGCCGCCCTTGCGCTCCCCGGCTTGGTTGTACTGAGAACCGTGACACGGGCACTCGAACCATTGCGAGGTGAGACACGAGGGCACGCGACATCCAAGGTGAACGCATTTCTGGTAGATCGGCATGACACCAGCTTCCATTGCGGGAAGACACGGCAGCCCAGCGTATGCGACCCGCGCCTTCGGCAAGGCTGTCTCTGGATATTCGACCAGCCACATCCTGCCCTCTGGCTTGTAGAGGAAGCCGCCGTTCTTCTTGATCTCACTCTTCAGGTCGACGATCTTGCCAACGCGGATCTTGGAGCCGAAACCACCCGCACCAGTGGGCCACAGGAATGCAGTGAAGGCACTGGCCGCGAACGTGAGGATCGACAGACCCATGAAGCTCACAATTGACCGATTGAGGAACATGCGTCGAGTAACTCCAAGCTCCTCAGCATCGGGAGGTACCCACATGACTGGTGCCGTCGCGCCCGCCGGGACCAGTGCACCTCGCGAGACGATTGCCGCTCGCTCCAACGACTTCCCCACGAGCGCCGGCTCGTTTGTGCTTGTTTCGCTCTTCGCCTTGCGCTGCGCGCTATCTCGCTTCAAGGTCTCGCGTGAGAGCTCGCCAGTGGCGCTGCCTAGCTCTTTGCGGCGCGATCCCGCGACAACGACGCCAGCGGCCGCCAACACTATGAGCACTATCGCAATAACGATTACAGGTCCCATGATTCACCTCGAGTGAGAAAAGTGGGTACTAGCAGGGGGTGGGTGAGCATAGTGAACGCCTCGCTATAGCTCGAAGAACAGGCCGTCGCGCCACGGCAACGTGAAGTTGAAACCTGGACCTCTGAAGAAAGATCCAATCATGACGAGAATCGCCCAGAACATCAGGTGAACAGTCATGAGTGAGATCGCGAACTTGCGATCTTCAGGCTTGTTTGAGGGGTTGCGATCGACGTACGGCGCCAGAATCAGGAGGAAGATTCCCATACCGGGGATGGTCACACCGGCCACCATTGGATGGAACATCGTGAGGAGTTCCTGAAGCCCGAGGAAGTACCACGG
>DORQ01000178.1:0-258 GCA_003514205.1 Acidimicrobiaceae bacterium | reverse complement strand
TGGGTTCGGCGTCTTGTTGACGTCAGCAAGTTCGAGGAGTGGAGCGTTCACGAAGATCGAGAAGATGGTCGTGAACGCAGTTATGAAAAGCGCCGCACAGAATTCCACGATGAGGAGGTGAGGCCACACGTGAACCTTGTCCTGTGGCTTGGACTTCACATCCTGAATGGAACCCGACTTAACAACTGTGAGCAACCGCTGGGTGTGCCCGCCCGGACCCGCTGCAAGCGGGATTGCCGGTGCTGCGGCCACGGCTGT
>DORQ01000119.1 GCA_003514205.1 Acidimicrobiaceae bacterium | reverse complement strand
CGGCGCCAACGATCTCGACATGCTTGCCGAGGCCGGGTTGGGAATTGCCTTCAATGCAAAGCCAATGGTGCAGCATGCTGCCGATACCACAGTGAATGTCCCCTATCTGGACGCGATTCTGTTCGTGCTGGGCATTCGCAGGGCCGAAGTCGAGATCGAGAGCGACGTCCCCTCACCTCAGCATCTGACGCTGCCTCCGGAGTCCTAGCCAGTCGGTCACTTGAAGACGATTGCCGACCATCCAGACTCGCTCCGCCGAAGCTCCTCGCGAAGCCCCTGAGTCTCGAAATGCGCTACTGCCTCATCAACCTGCTCGTTGAGGAGCCCCGAGATTCCTATCCACCCGTGCTCGCGGCGACGCTCCGCAAACTCATGTGCAAACGAGTTGCATGTGGCGAGGCCGATGTTGGCGAGGATGATATCGAAGCTACCTTCGACCTGACTCAGCGGCTCTGTTGAACACAGAATCCGGTCGTCGAGCCCGTTCACGGCAGCATTAGCCATCGACGCCTCCACCGCTGCGACCTCGATATCGAGTGCAACAACCGACTCAGCACCATAGGCAACGGCAACCAGAGACAGCACACCACTTCCGCATCCCAGGTCGAGGACCCTCGCTCCTCGTACGTCGGCCCGTGCCACGAGTTCTGCGGCGAGCAGCCGGGTTGAGGGATGCGCCCCATGGCCCCAGGCTTCGCCCGGATCGATGCTCAGGACTCGGTCCCCCGCACGTGCAATATCGGGCGCCCACGGGGGTTGGAGAACAAGGCTTTCGCCGATCCGTGTTGCCCGAGCGTATGGCTTCCACGCGTCGGCATACGCCGCTGGATCACTTGGGTAGTGCTTGACTCCCCATCGGCCGTCAATTGTTGAGAGGAGCTCTCCGAGCTGCGATTGTTCGATGCCGGTAAGAAGTCGCAGCGTTCCCGGACCTTCGGCTCGCTCCTCGATCGCCATCACCCCACTCGACCATAAGAGGTCGCTGATCAGATCAACCTCAGTCTCATCCACCACAATTTCAATTCGTTCCACGGATCAAGGCTACGACCTGTTTGCACCCCCACCGCGCGCCTTCACGAAGAGGCAAGACAGCCAGTAGGGTCGGTGTCGCACTTGACCTCAGGAGTCCTCTTGACCGCCGCCACAGCCCATCGGCCAATCCAAATTGCCCCCTCCGTCTTGCCGGCCGATTTCTCCAGACTCGGCGAGGCCATCGAATCGCTCGACGCTGCCGGGGTCGACCGAATCCATTGGGACATCATGGACGGCAACTTCGTTCCGAACCTCACCTTCGGCCCCGATGTGATCGCATCTACCCGAGGTCTCACCGCGCTTCCCTTCGAGGCACACCTGATGGTGGCCGATCCCAACCCACTTCTTCACCGCTATGTCGAGGCTGGATGCCAGATGGTGATCGTGCACGCCGAAACCTGCACGCACCTGCACCGAACTCTGGGAGCGATACGAGAACTGGGAGCCTCTCCGGCTGTGGTTATCAACCCGGCGACCCCTGCCGAGGCGATTCAGCATGTCCTTGATCTCGTCGACTTGGTTCTCGTGATGTCGGTGAACCCAGGCTTTGGGGGCCAAGCCTATATAGCCTCCACAGAGCCCAAGGTGACACAGATCCGTCGGTGGGTTCTGGAACGTGGCCTCGATGTGGACATCGAGGTTGATGGTGGCGTCAGTCCCACAACGGCTCCGGCTGTTGTGGCAGCTGGAGGCAATTTCCTCGTGGCTGGTAGCGCACTCTTCAACGATCCGCTCGGGCTCGCTCATGCAACCGCTGCCCTTCGAGAAGCCGCGACGTGCGCAGACTCCTAGACAGACCACGGCACGGCAGGTGTGAGGCCTCCCTGAGGCCTGCGACGAGTCGTTGGCAGCGAGTCCGCGCTGTACCGGTGCTGTGCACCTTCGGATTGCTGATTCCCTCCGCTGCATGCAGCGACCCGACCGTTGATTTCTGCGGAAACCTTCGGAGCAACTATCAACTCACTGAGCTCGTCGAAGCGATTCGGATCCGTGACCAGAAGGCAATTGAGGCAAAGCTCAAGGATCTACGGAAACTGCAGGACCTCGCGCCAGCGGAGATCTTTGACGACCTGCGATTGCTCATCGACACGCTTTCCACCGCAATCAAGGCCCTCTTGAAGTTCGACGAGCTTGAAGGCCACAGCGCGCCTGTTGATCTTGCTGCCCTGAACGACAAGCTGACCGAAATCAAAGATCCCGCCCAGAACATTGCCGAGTACGCGGCGAAGAATTGTGGAACGAATCTCGAAGGCTCGTGAAATCGTCATGAAACCGTAATAGAGTCGGTTCGAGCCGACCGAGGAACCCGACCCTCGAACGTGTTGAGGAGCACCAAACGTGTTGCACTACTTCCAGACATCTCGAACTCAACCAAAGCTCGTTCTCGCCGCTGCGCTGTTCTTGCTGTTGAGCGCAGTCTCCTCGGGATGCACGCCAAAGGAGATCGCGATTCAGAATCTTGGTCTCATCAACGAGGCACGTGCTGAGGCTGGTGCGGCTCCCTTGCAGTGGGATGAGCAGGCAGCAACCAAGGCACAAGCCTGGGCTGAAAGAATGGCCGCAGCGAACACCATGTCGCACTCCGAGGTCACCGATGGCATGGGGACTGAATGGAACCACCTGGGCGAAAACGTTGGGTATGGCAAGTCAATTCAGGTGGTTCATGGGAACTTCCTGAACTCACAGCGCCACTACGACACCATGGTCGCCTCGAAATACACCAGCGCCGGCGTGGGCGTGGCCTTCTCAGGCAAGGTTATGTTCGTCGCCGAGGTGTACCGAGGCTAACGGCTGCCCGGAAACACGGGAGCGCCCGAAATCAGCTGCCCGACTCGGGCAGTACGAGGCGCTCTGAGCGTTACTTGCCCATCTCCCCACGGCGATCAATGACAGCGTCAATGATGCCGTAGTCCTTCGCCTGCTGAGCGGTGAACCAGCGGTCGCGATCAGAATCGATGTGGATCTGCTCCACTGTCTGGCCTGTGTGCTCCGCGATTCGCTCCGCCAAGACCTGCTTGATGTAGATCATTTGCTCAGCTTGAATTTTGATGTCGGCCGCCTGGCCCTGAAATCCGCCAGAGGGCTGATGCATCATGATTCGAGCGCTGGGAAGCGCATAGCGCTTGCCGGGAGCACCAGCGCACAACAGGAACTGGCCCATCGAGGCCGCTAGGCCCAAGCAGATTGTGCCCACCTGTGGCTTGATGAAGTTCATGGTGTCGTAGATGGCCAAGCCGTCGGTCACTGAGCCACCTGGGGAGTTGATATAGAGCCAGATGTCTTTCTCATCGTCCTCACCTTCGAGGTGGAGGAGTTGCGCGCAGATCAGGTTGGCGATTTGGGAGTTGACCTCAGAGCCCAGCATCACAATGCGGTTCTTCAGCAGCTTGTTATAGACATCTGAGGTTGGGTCGAAACCGCCAGAAGCAGTGATAGGAGGGAGTGTCGATTCAAGAGACATAGGTGTAAGGCTAGCCGCTGAGTTGGAGGTTGCAGACCCGCGGCGAGGAGGAGCTAGGTAGGCCACGTTGGCCTATTGGTTGCGAAGCCGATACGGTTCACGCAACCACACATGCGGACGTGGCGGAATTGGCAGACGCACCAGGTTTAGGTCCTGGCGCCTTCGGGTGTGGGGGTTCGAGTCCCCCCGTCCGCACTTTTTGCGGGGTGGAAGATCGTGGGATTCGCGGTACCTAGCTTGGCACGTCAACCCATGCCCGACCCGATGCAAAACGACTCAGCTCATACGAGAATCACCGGCGCCGGTTCGAGTCCACGAACTACGGTCGCGCCGTGTCGCTCTCGCCAACTTCGGCTGCTTCGAGAGCTTCGATCGCTGTCCAGTTCGCTTGGAGAACTCATTTTGCGACCCTCATCCTGCGGGCGGTTCGATCCGCTCGATCGTGAAGACCCGGTCGATGGACCGGTCGAACGACGCAACGCGCATCACCCCGGTGCTCTCTGCGCACGCAACGAGGTACGCCTCAGCGAACTCGAGGCGGTCGGTCTCGTAGACCTCGACGGAGCGCAACAACAACGCCGGGTCGACGGTGACCACCGGGGCGAATGCCAGCAGCGACCGGATCGCGTCCGCTATCTGACTACGAGGGGTTTTGTAGAACGATTCCAGAACGTAGATCGTTTATGCGACGATCAGGTCCGCGACCAACAATTCGGGTTCGGACGCCCAGAACGCGGTCGCGCGTGCTGCCATGTCGGCGGGGTCGCCGGTGAGGTGACGGACCAGAATGTTCGTGTCAACGAAAACGCTCACGCCATGGTCGCAGCCCTCGCGGTGCGGGTTTTGCGGATCACGTCATCCCACGCCACGTTTCGTTTCCCATCCGGGACTTTCACCGTTCCGGCAAGGGACAAGAAATCCGCGGTACGGGCCAGCACGGCCCGGTTGCTTTCGACACGGAACACGACCTCGTCACCCTCGCTGATACCGAGCGCGTCGCGCACCGCTTTCGGCACCGTGATCTGCCCTCTCGACGACACCCTCGCTGCAGCATCCATCATCGCTCCTTACATATGCACCTGAAGTAAGGATAGCGGTCGGAGAAGCCGATTTCAGACAGCAGGTTCCGACACCCCGCCCGACGCCCCAATGGAAGCCCGATCTGTTCATCATCAACGAAGCCGCAACCATTCTAAGGATCGGCCGGACCACCGCTTATGAGATCGCCCGCCGCGACCTCGTAGCCAGCGGGGCGAAGGCCCTCGGCGCATTGGTCGTTCGCGCAGACATCGGTTGGCCTTCAGCCTATGGGTGAAGCCACATACCCCGGCAACACCAATTCGACACCCAACAACCGGCGGACAACCGGAACGCCCAGGCAGCGGATCCGAGCCTTGAACTTGGGGCCGATAGCAGCAGACGGACAAGACAAGTTCCGCGCGGGTCACGGCACGGTGCCCGAATGAATCATGACGGGGCCGAACCTTCTGTTTGCGGGAGTCGTCGGATTGGACGATGGATCTCCGGCCGGAACCTGATGGTTGGTCAACCCTGAGGCTGTCACAGCCGGAGCTGGCAGGGTACTTCAACTTGCTCAGCGGCTAACCGATCGAGAGCGACACCTGGGTCGACGGCACACCGAGGCGCAGTCCGCGGTGCGCCAACGTCAACCGACGGTGCCACGAAATGCCGGTGGTATTAGTCACCCTCCCGAGAGCGGGCCGGTCATTGGTTGTTTATCGAACCGTCTCACCGCACAGATCAGCTTGGGCTGGCTTTTGTCTGAGGATTGGAAATACACAATCTGCAAGTCTTCTAGAGGCATCTCAGGAACTCGAAGTTCGGACGCCAAAGCGTCGCACGGGCCCTGCGTAGGCTCGCCCATTTTTGACACATCATCTACAACTCCAATCACCTCCATGTCGTGAGGATCCCTGCAATCCATCGTGCGAGCCACGCCTCCAGCGACGCGGCTTGAGATGCACTCTCCAACAACGAGGTCAGCCGTTCGTTTCAGACTAGACGTCTGGTAGATCGTCCATCCAAGGAGGATGACAAATGCGACCGGTAGCGCCATTGCGGGGCGCTGCCAAAGCGGCCGTCCCGGTGACAATGGCGCCAATTTGGACGGCTCAACCGGAGGTGACAGCCGTTTGACTTTCCGAGAGTTCATGAAGTTGCCAAGGATCTTGAATGGGTTCACCACCAACGAGATCAGCCCCCACCAACCTGCCCACAGGTTGGTGGCTTGAAAGGACCGGGCAGTCGAAAGCCCACACTCGCGGCACATCGGCCCCGAGACTGTCGTGTTGTTGCGAACGATGATCATCCCGACCTGCTTCGCAAACTTCACCGTGGCAACCGGTCCCCGACCACAGAACCGGCATAGGTCTGCACCGAAGGGCGCTGAAGACCCTGGCTGATTCTCCATCGCTCCGGGGTCACGGTTCTCCGGCCCCCAGGCCGATGGTTCAGTGGGTATTTGGGGCGGGTACCACAAGCCATCCGAGGCTTGCCACCACGATGGGTCCCGTTGCGCGTCGCTCATTCGGTGACTCTAGCTGCATCACATTTCATGGGCGGGGTGCATGACGAGTGCTGCCCGAGAACCAGGGTCGGATGCAGTCGCCGGATCTGAGCGCTGCTCATCGAATACATCGACCTCGACTTCCATCACCGCCCCCATCGCGGAATCAGCCGGGGTGCACCAATGACAGCTCCACAACGGCAAAGCAATCCACTCGTTGTGATCTGACCATGGTGGCTTCGCTCCCTTCACCCGCTCCCCCACCTCAGAGGCTGTCTCGGGTTCTCCAC
>DORQ01000035.1:16589-16734 GCA_003514205.1 Acidimicrobiaceae bacterium | reverse complement strand
ATTGCTAGCTCGGATTGCTAGCTCAGTCGCGTCCAGGCTCAGCTGCCCGCCGAGCGCGGTTCGCGGCCTCTCTCAGTGCCGACTCCGCATCAATACCGGCGAGTCGAGCCTCTCCAACGAGGCGAAACAGCGCATCGCCCAGACG
>DORQ01000035.1:12937-16357 GCA_003514205.1 Acidimicrobiaceae bacterium | reverse complement strand
TACAGCAGCGCTGGAAGCTCCGCGGGAATTCCGTCGAACACCGAGTCGCGCTGCTTCTCTGAGGCCTTGGCTGCATGCCAGTTCACCGCTAGTTCTGCGAGATCCTTCACCGGGGAACCATCGAAGACATGAGGGTGGCGGGCTCGGAGCTTGTCATGAACCGTCCGGGCCACATCTGCAATGGTGAACCAGCCATCCTCTGCGGCGATTCGGGCGTGAAAGAACACCTGGAAGAGCACGTCCCCCAGTTCCTCGCAGAACTCCTCGGCCCCCTCTCCGGTTTCGGGCTCATAGGCCTCAATCGCTTCGAGCAGTTCGTAGCACTCCTCGAGGAGGTACTTGCGCAGACTCAGACTGGTTTGCTCAGCATCCCACGGGCACCCGTCACGAAGTACTCGGACGAGCTCCTCGAACTGTTGCAGCTCGAAACCCACGGGTGAGGCCAACTGCGGAATGAAGATCGAGGTCAGATGATCGGCAGCGACGTCTCGATCAAGGTCTGCCCAGCTCACCTCAAACACATGCTCATCGGGCAGTCCGAGGCGCTGCAGGACCACAATGGGTTCCTCGGGCCACTCCTCCACCGCCAGCTTGATCTCGCTGAGCACCAACGGTGAATCGCATTGGCAGACCAACAGTGGGCCCCGTTCCCCAGCTGCATCGGCTGCAAACTGATGACCGTCCACGACACGAACACTCGTTGCGATCGGGTCCACGCCGAGGCGAGTCCACGCGCATTCGAGGAACGACATTGCCGAGTGCAAGGTGCATTCCACTCGATCCTCTGCGAGCAATAGCTGCACCGTACGCTCCGCTACTGCAGGAGCACCCGGTACCGCATACAGCACTTCACCCTCGATGCAGGCTGCTTCGACGACTGCATCGGCGATCTGCCGGTAGACCTCGTCCATGGTGGCTGCGGTCTCATACCTGCCGTCGAACCAGCTGGCCTCACCGAGCACAGATGCCGCTGGGTGACGGCGAGTCCGGCCGAATCGCACCGGAACTCGAGCAATCTCAGCCAGCGTGCCTGATGTGACGAGGTCAGGACCCCCGGGCCCAAGCCCGATGATCGACACCCGAGGCAAGGTCACGGTCAACCCTGTGGAGGAACCGTGACCGGATCAAGCGTGGTCTCAGGCCTCTCCGGACGCGGCTTGGTCGGGGCGACGATGCCTGTTGGAGAGTCTGGATCCCAGGTGCCGTATCGAGGATCGAGTTCCACACGTATCGTTGCCCGCGCTTCGGCGGAGAGCTTCTCGGCTTGGACTGCGAGGTCTTGCTCCGCTTCAGTCTGCAGAGCTGTCGAAATCTGAGCGACGACCTGTTGGTCATCAAGCGTCAGGGCACCGCGCTTGCTCACTCGAAGCACGCCGTAGAAGGCTCCACGGTCTGGATCGGAGAAGGAGACCGGAGTGTCAGTTTCGAGTGGACCCAACGCCAAGGCCAAACCAACGGGATTGTCTGTGGTCACTTGGGCGGCCGGGACACACGGATCCTGAGTGAGTGGCCCCGCCTGTTGCTCGCCCCCAGCGTTGAGCTCATTGCCGATGTCGTCGAACGAGTTTCCTGCAGCACGAGAAGCAACCACGGTTGCGATCAGTTCTTCGGAAAGCACCTGAAGACCCTCGAAACAGATGAACTCTGCGAACTCTTCGGCGTGATCCGCATAGTACGCCTCAATATCGCTCACACTCGGGCCGGGCACCTCGTCCTTGAGGGCACGATCAACTGCCGTTTGTGCAGCGAGGTAGTTGAGGAGCAGCTTTTTCGCAGCTGAAGTCGGCTGTGGAAGTGGGGCCGACTGCGCAGAGCCCGCAAGGATACCGCTCAGAGATTCGTCGGCAGCGCTGCGATCCTCTGGCGTCACCTCAGTGCCCAAGTTGGTGAGAATTCGCTTGAGGGTTGCGGTCTGGATGTAGAGACCGGCAACCCAACGCGGAGCTGAGCCATCAAGAGAACCAGCCAGGGTCGACGGCAGCGGCGACTCGGAACTCGCCGAAATCTGCTTGATGAGAGCCGATGCGGCGAGAGCGTTGAGGTCCTTCACCGACAGCGATTCACCGTCGACGGTGAGAGCAGCAGTGTTGCTCAGGGTTGCACAACCAGACGCGAGTATGAGCCCGCACACGAGAGAAATCAGTAGGCGTTTCACAGTTGCTCCAAGTTACTGGCGGTTGAGGGCTCTTCCAAAGGCACAAGCTCGGCAAACAGCCCGAGAACCGTGGCGAGGGGATCCGCGCTGGTTTTGATTGGCACCTGAACCTGCCGTGCCTCCGCCTTGTAGATCGATCCCCGATACAGCCGGCTGAGGCGCATTTGTTTGCTGTGCGGGAGAGTCAACGGTGTGATCCTGACTTGCAACGGCGGTCCGCCGAAGCCCGTCGAGACAGTTCCGGCGACTTCAATCACGCCGGTTCGGACACACTCAGCTCGGATTCGAGCAATACCAAGTAGACGCTGCGCCACCTCAGGAATCGCCCCAAATCGGTCGTTCCACTCTTCCTCGATGTCGTCGACGTCAGCGAGTGATTGAACCTCGGCCAAGCGACGATAGGCATCCAATCGAACATCGGCTCGCTCCACATACGACTCGGGAAGATTTGCGTCGATCGGAAGTTCAATCTTGATCTCCGCTGGAGCCGACTTCTTCTCGCCGTTGAGTTCTTGGATTGCCTCGTTGACCATCGAGCAATACAGGTCGTATCCAACCGCAGCGATGTGGCCTGATTGCCCAGTCCCGAGCAGGTTGCCCGCGCCTCGGATCTCCAGGTCTCGCATGGCGATCCGAAACCCGGAACCGAGTTCGGTTGCTTCGCCGATGGTGCGAAGCCGTTCAAAGGCTTCCTCGGTGAGTTCCCGGTCTGGGGGAAAGAACAGATATGCGTATGCACGGGAGCCGGCGCGACCAACTCGACCTCTGAGCTGATGAAGCTGTCCCAGTCCCAACAGATCAGCTCGCTCGACAACCAGTGTGTTCACCATCGGCATGTCGATGCCCGACTCGATGATGGTCGTGCACACCAGAACGTCAAAGCGACCCTCCCAGAAGTCCACCACCACCTGCTCCAAGGTGCCCTCGTCCATTTGCCCATGGGCCACTGCTATTTTCGCCTCGGGGACAAGGTCTCGAAGTTGATCCGCTTTCAGTTCAATATCGGCAACCCGGTTATGAACAAAGAAGACTTGTCCCTCCCTGAGGAGCTCGCGCCGGAGCGCCTCGGCTACTGCACGATCGTCATACTCACCCACAAAGGTGAGGATCGGCTGGCGAGCGGCCGGCGGGGTCTGCAACATCGACAGATCTCGAATCCCGGTCAGCGACATTTCCATTGTCCGCGGAATTGGGGTTGCCGTGAGGGTCAACACATCTACGTTGGTTCGGAACTGTTTGATCGCCTCTTTGTGGCTCACCCCGAA
>DORQ01000035.1:0-12757 GCA_003514205.1 Acidimicrobiaceae bacterium | reverse complement strand
CCACTGAGGAGGCGATGAGTTCCGATCACGACGTCGACCTCGCCTGAGGCAAGTCCCTCGATCACCGTCCGGGCCTCTTTGTTTGTCAGGAATCGGCTCAGTACCTCCACGCGAAGCGGGTACGGCGAGAACCTCTCAGCAAAGGTGGAGTAGTGCTGCTGAGCTAGCAACGTGGTCGGCACCAGGACCGCGACTTGAAACCCGTCTTGGCAGGCCTTGAACGCTGCTCGAATTGCCACCTCAGTTTTGCCGAACCCGACGTCGCCGATCACGAGCCGGTCCATCGGCTTCTCGGCCTCCATATCGGCCTTTACCTCGGCAATCGCGCTCAGTTGGTCAGGGGTCTCGGCGAAGGGGAAGTCTTCTTCCATCTCGCGTTGCCAGGGTGTGTCCTGCCCAAACGCGTGGCCCAGGCTGTTCATCCTGGTTTGGTAGAGCACGACAAGCTCTTGAGCCACGGTTGCAACCTCTGCTCGAACCTTGGCCTTCGTCTTTGCGAAGTCCGAGCCACCCATCTTCGACAGCGTGGGAGTGTCACCGCCGGTGTAATGACGGATGGCGTCAATCTGGTCGGAGGGGACATAGAGGCGGTCCTCGCCCCGATATTCCAACAACAGGTAGTCGCGCTCGGAGCCGCCGATATTGCGTTTCACCATTCCGCCAAAGCGAGCGACGCCATGATGGTGATGAACCACATAACTGCCCACGGCGAGATCATCGAAGAAGGTCTGAGCGTGGCGCTTGCTGGCCTTGGGCACCCGGTGCGTTCGACGGCGGCCGGTGAAGTCGGTTTCGCAAAGCACTGCCAGTTTGATGTCGGGGAGGATGAAGCCGCGCTGCAGTGAAGCCACAGCGATTCTGGAACCGGGCTCCGCCAATGCCGCGCCGCCTTCGGCCACGATGCTGTAGCCCAAGCCCCGTTCACGAAGCACACGCTCAATCCGCTCGGCGCTTGAGGGGGTCTCTGCCGCAACAACCACCCGGAACTTCTCGGCGCTCAGCTGCGAGAGCTGCCGAGTGAGCTGGTCTCCATCTCCGGCGGCAAGCGCCCAGGGCAACGTTGAAACCACCAGCGCAGAACCCACCTCCGCCAACGAGCTCATCGTCCACACCGCGGCGGAGGTTCGGGTTAACAGCCGATCAAAATCCTGATGGAGACGAGGCAGTTCGCTTGAGCTGTCTGCCCCCCAAGTCGTTGCGAGCGAGGCCGCCAGATCTACTTCCTCCAGGAGAATCTCACTCGCTCGAGATCGAATACGGCGCGGCTCGAGGAGCACAATCTGCGCGCGTTCGTCCAGCAGATCCAACAGCACATGTTCCGCAGCATCACCGCCGTCATCGGCCAGCCATGGCAGCCAGGACTCCATGCCGTCGAAGGTCTCCCCGTCCGCCAACCGCTGCCACTGCTCCGATCCCCACGGAGCCGAAGCCATCAACGCCTGTGCGCGGGCCCTCACTGCATCGGTTGGAAGCAATTCACGACAGGGGAACAACTCAACACGGTCAAGATCTCGATCTGAACGCTGATCAGACACCGAGAACGTGGTCAGCCGCTCAATCTCGTCACCCCAGAGGTCAATTCGAATCGGCTCGTCGTCAGTTGAACCGAACACATCGATGATGGATCCGCGAACTGCTACCTCACCGCGGTGTTCAACCTGGTATTCGCGCCGGTACCCCGCCGCGATCAGCGCATTGAGAAACTCCGTCTGATCACAACGCTCCCCGCGGGTCATCACAATTGGCTCGACATCCTCAACATGAGGTCCGAGGCGCTGCACCAACGCCCGAGCGGAGGCCACCAACACTGCAGGCGCCCGATCAGGATCTTGGAGGTGCCACATCGTCCTCATGCGGCGACCCATGGTTTCCACCGATGGACTCACCCGCTCAAATGGCAGGGTCTCCCATGCGGGAAAGAGGTCGACTTGGTCCTCACCCAACAGTGTGGAGAGATCAGCTGCTACCCGATCAGCCTCAGCTGTGGTCGCCACCACGACGACGAGTGGGGTTCGCCGGGAGCCCTGCGCAATCCCTGCAAGCACAAACGACTGCGCGGCTTCGGGCACCGTGAGAGTTGCCGACTGAAGCGACAGCGTTCCAAGCAGCGCTGGATGATCACGCAACAGTGCGACCAGTGGGTTGAGCGCTGTGACCGAGCGCGATGCCGAGGTTGCCACACTCATCGTTGATTGAACCGACCCATCACATGTTCGAGCGTCTCATGTGCGAGAAGCTCTACCGCGTCCGCCGCCTCCTGTACTGCGACGTCGATGAGCTCACGGTCGCGTTTGGAGGGCGCTCCGAGGACGTGGCTGATTCCACCCTGGGCGCCTCCTGGAGGCTTACCCACACCAACCCGAAGGCGCGAGTAGTCATTGGTGTGAAGATGAGCTGAGATCGACTTGAGACCGTTGTGGCCGGCAAGGCCGCCTCCGAACTTCAGCTTCAGCCGGCCCGGTTCTAGGTCGAGCTCATCATGAACCACAAGAAGACGTTCAAGATCCACGATTCCGTAGTGACGAACAAGTGGGCCAGCAGCCCGACCGGACTCGTTCATGAACGTCTGCGGAAACGCCAAAGCCACACGGGCACTGCCAATTCGAAGTTCGGCCACCAGCGCATGGTTTCTCGATTTCTTGAACGAAGTGCCTCCGCGCTGGGCGACGGTCTCGATCACCTCCACGCCAACGTTATGGACGGTTCCACGGTACTTCGCTCCGGGGTTGCCCAGTCCAAGAACGAGGAGATCCCACGGGGTCGTCGTATGCGAGACTGCGGCTTTGCCAAACCCGCGCCGCGGCGCCATATGTCGCTGAGCTGCTAGCTCTGAGCAGCTGGGTTTGCTGCCGCGGCTGCTAGCTCGGCTTGGCGTGCAGCAACGATGGCCGCTCGCGTCAGGTTGGCGGTGACCACCACCGTCGCGGGGTCGACCTCGGTGCTGACACCATTCGGAAGAACCAGTTCACCAGCGAGTACCTGCTGTTCGGCCTCAAGCTGAGCAACGTCGACATAGATCTCAGTGGGGATCGAGTCTGGTCGGACCGACACGTTGAGCTGGCGCAATCGAAGCTCAACAATTCCGCCGGCAGCGGTGACCTTCTTGGCATCACCACGAAGTACGAGCGGAACGGTGAGTTTCATTTCCTTGCTCGCATCGATTCGTTGAAGATCGATGTGAAGCACATCTCGTCGAACTGGATGACGCTGAAGCTCCTTCACCAGCACGTGGCCCTCGTGAGCGCCATCGATGCTCAGGCTGACGAGTGCGTTCGTTCCGGCCTCGGTGGTCATTGCTTTGCGGAAATCACTTCGCGCAACCTGAACCGAAACCGCTTCCTTGCCCATGCCGTACACGACTGCCGGGATGACGCCCTCAGTGCGAAGACGCCGCGAGGACGGGCTTCCAGTGATGCGACCTGTTGAAGCGGTGAGGGTGACCTCGCTCATGACAAAACTCCTACGAAACGTGCGGAACGCGGCGGCGCGACAACATGGCGCTCAGCCGACTGGCAAGTGTACTGCTCAGACCCTCGCTGCTCCAAGACTGGAATTGTCGAGAGGGTCTAGGCCGCGGAGAAGACCGAGGACTCCCCATGATGCGCGGGCCCAAGCTCAAGGACAGCTGCTCCTTGATGTTCTAGTGCTGGTTCTGACCGTCGAAGATCTCGGAAACGGAAGACTCCTCGAACACGGCATCAATAGCGTCCGCGATGATTCCAGCTGCTGACAGAACCTCGATCTTGTCGATCTGCTTCTCGGGCGGAAGGGGCAAGGTGTTGGTGATGACGACCTTTTCGAGCACCGAGTTTGCGATCCTCTCAATGGCTGGGCCGCTCAACACGCCATGGGTAGCTGCTGCAAACACGCGAGCGGCGCCGCGCTCCTTCAGTTGTTCAGCAGCGGCAACCAGCGTGCCGCCGGTGTCGATCATGTCGTCGATGAGCACACAGGTCCGGCCGACTACCTCCCCGACGACCTCCTTGGCTTCCACCATGTTCTTCTCGCCCTTCACGCGACGCTTGTGAACAATCGCGAGATCAGCATGGAGAAGGTTCGCATAGCGTTCAGCGACCTTCACGCGACCTGCATCGGGGGAGACCACCACCAAGTCGTCACCAAGGTTTGCTGCCATCCACTCGATCAAGACCGGCATAGCCGTCAGGTGGTCGACCGGGCCATCGAAGAACCCTTGGATTTGCCCCGAGTGAAGATCCACCGAGACCAGACGCTTCGCTCCAGCGACTTTGAAGAGGTTCGCAACAAGTTTTGCAGTGATTGGTTCGCGGCCCTCAGCCTTGCGATCTTGGCGGCCATAGCCATAGAACGGAGCGACCACAGTGATTCGTTTCGCCGAGGCACGATGAGCGGCATCGACCATGATTAGCTGTTCCATCAGAGCGTCATTGATCGACATTTCATTGGTGGTGCAATGGCCCTGAAAGATGAAGACATCTGCTCCGCGGATCGATTCCCCGAATTTGCAGTGGAGCTCACCGTTCGCAAAAGAAGCCAACGAAACTGGGCCGAGCTGCTCACCGAGGCGAACCGCCACCTCCTCAGCCAACGCCTTGTTGTTGCGTCCTGCGACGAGATGGAGCCGTTTCTTGGTGATCAATTCCATGATTGTCCCTTGTTATGCGTTTGCTGAGTTGTAAAACGGGCCGGTGCGGGTGCCTGGAGGAACGTTGCTGCCTGGGGAAAGATTGGCGAACGGCCCAACTACCGAGTCCGATCCGATCACGGCGCCACGACCGGAGGTGGACTGTACGTGAGCGTTGTCGCCCACGCTGCAATCCACCAGACGAGTATTCGGCCCGATTTCTGAACCCTCTCCGATGGTCGTAGTCCCTTGGAGAATGACCCCCGGAAACAGGGTCACATCTCGCCCGACGGACACGGTGGTGTCGACATAGGTGGCGGATGGATCAAGCATCGTCACGCCGCACCGCAACAGCTCAGTGTTTGTTCGCCGCCGCAGCTCAGTCTCAGCAGCAGCGAGTTGCACGCGATCGTTGACCCCAGCCACCTCCTCCGCTGATGACGCAACCACGGCATGAACATGGTGACCGGCGTCGACGAGCACAGCCAGGGCATCTGTGAGGTAGTACTCGCCCTGGGCGTTGTCTGGAGTGAGCCTCCGCAGCGCAGGCGCGAGGAGCGAGTGTTTGAAACAGTAGATCGAGGTATTGATCTCGTTGACAGCCAGCTCTTCCTCGTTCGCGTCTCGGTGTTCAACGATCTTGGTCACTCCCGAACCTTTTCCACGAATCACGCGACCATACCCAGTTGGGTCGTCGATTTCGGCAGTCAGAACGGTTGCGGCTGCACCTGAGCGCCGATGTTCGGTGACGAGTTCGAGGATGGTTTCCGCACGAAGCAGCGGCGTATCACCTGGAAGTATGAGAACGTCCCCGTCGTCGGTGTCTTCATGCAGGCCGGTCAAACCAATGAGTGCGGCCTCGCCGGTGCCTCGCTGCACTGGCTGCTCTACGAAGGTGATTGGCGTTGCAGTCTGTTCGCGCCCCACCGATTGAGTCACGCGTTCGGCTTTGTGGCCGACAACAATCACTGCGCGTCCGGGCTGGCACAACTCCAGGGAATCAAGCACGTAGGTGATCATCGGCTTGCCGCACAGCCGATGTAGCGGCTTGGGCCGATCTGACTTCATTCGAGAACCCTCCCCAGCAGCGAGAAGGATCGCTGACAGGTGGTGGTCCGCAGCACGCTGGTGCTCAGCTGAGTTTTCGGTCACGGGGTACTCCGGAGGCCCATCAGTATGCTCGCGGGGCAGGGCTCGAACCTGCAACCCCCGGATTCAAAGTCCGGTGTTCTGCCAATTGAACTACCCGCGAAGGTCCCCCCACCGTAGCCAACTCAGCCCGCTCGCCCAAGTGAGTAGCGCAAACCGCTAGTTCTGGGGGCGACGGCGGGCCACGAGCGACTCCCAGAAGCCGATTCCATAGCCAAGGTGCATTGCGGCGAAGGCCGCCGGAATCCATCGCCGAGCCGCCGGGTTGGGTGTTTGGGGTGCCGTGAGAGCACCCGCAACACCAACGCCGAGTGCGTAGGCCCCGACGCCACTCAGACCTAGTCGTGGCCGCTTCAGGGCCACTACCAGCGACCCTGCGAGACCAGCCACAACAGCGGCGGGGAGCAGATGTCGAGGTGAGGCCGATTCCGGATGCTTCTTCAGTACCAGCGCCTTGCCGCGCCCATACCGCCGGTACTGCTGGAAGAATGCGCCAATACTCTGGCGGGTCTCCCATTGAATTCGAAGCTTGGGATCGAACAGGAGCTCATTGCCGGCCTGGCGAACTCGGTAGTCGAACTCATAGTCCTCGTTGGCGACGATGTTTTCGTCCCACCCGCCAAGCGTTGTTGCCAACGCAACTGGATAGGCGCCGAAAGGAATGTGGTCCACGGTGCTGGGTTCGGTGCCGTGATGATAGGTGGAGTTGCCAACACCGAACTTCGAGCCAAGGGCAGTCGCAATTGCCTGACCCTGATTGGAGTAGGCGACGCCGTCTTTTCTTCCGCCAACTCCGCCCCATGTTCCCGAGGAGATATGGTCGTAGACGCGCCGCACATAGCCTGGCGAGATGGTGCTGTGGGCATCAACGCGGACGAGAAACGGGCTGCGCACTTCCGTCAATGCCACGTTGAGTGCCGCTGGTTGGGTCCGTCGAGGGTTGTGAACCAAACGAACTCGTGGCTCGAAGGAGCAGTAGTCCTCCACGATCGCTCGGGTTCGGTCAGTGGAACCGCCATCCACGACAAGGATCTCCATATTGGGAAAATCCTGAACAAGCACCGAGTCGAGGCACGCGCTCAATGAGCGCTCCTCGTTCAGCGCAGGGATGACAACTGAGATGAGCGGGGAGGTCTCAACCAAGGTCAGCGGCGCTTACCAAGCAAGGTAGGAATTGTGCGAAGACCGATGACAAGGTCCTTCACTGGGGTCCAGCTCTCGATATAGCGATTGTCCAACCGAACTCGAGCCTCGAGTGAGGAATCACCCCAGTAGCCGTTCACCTGTGCCCAGCCGGTGATTCCCGCGGGCACTCGATGGCGATGCTGGTAGCCGTCGATCTCATCAGAGTGAAGATCCACGAAGAAGGGACGTTCTGGCCTCGGGCCGACGATCGACATCTCGCCACAAAACACGTTCCACAGCTGGGGCAACTCGTCCAAGTGTGATTTGCGAAGAAACTTGCCGATGGAGGTGATCCGATCGTCGTCCAAGTTCACGGCCTGCGCCTTCTGGTCCAGTTTCGCTTGCAGCTCTGGGTCGGCAACGAACTTCATGGTTCGGAACTTCAAGATGTCAAACGGGATGTTGTCGGTGCTCACTCGCTCTTGTTTGAAGAGAACTGGGCCGGGACTCGTGAGTTTCACGGCAAGCGCGCAGAACGCCATCAGGGGCGCTGTCAACACGAGAAGCACCGAGCTCACGGCGAGGTCGAAGGCACGCTTGAGCGGCCACATGGCGTGGTAGTGGCCGGGCTTGCCGATCGGGCTCAGCGCAAATCCGTCAACCTCGAACCCTCGACGGTCCGTCGGAATCCCCAACTCGAAGAACCTCGGAATTGCGTAGAACTGCACTGGCAGATGACTGCATTTCCGCACGATGGCCACAATCTCAGCATCGGTGGCGAGCCCGTATCCGAGAATGACATGGCGAATCTGGGACTCCTCAAGGATCACCTCAAGATCCTCGGGGCGGCCAATCACCGGGAGTGGGCCATCGCTCTGGCATCGATCGACGAAGGCAACCGGGATGAGCCCACACTCTGGATTTCGAAGCATGGCCTCAGCCACATCAACGCCCACACTGCCAGTCCCCACTAAGAGGGTGTCTTCGAGATCGAAACCTCGCTCACGAGCCGAGTGGGTGAGTTTGAAGCTGATCAATCTGCCAATCCACAACACTGCGACAGTGGCGAGGGTGATCTTCGCCCACAACGCGGTTTCCACTCGAGTGGCCCACCACGTCAGGCTCGCCGCCAGCATTTGAGCGAATCCCACTCTGACCACAATGCTGCCGAACACTTGGCTGGGGCGCGTGGCGACACGGAGCCGCCGTTGCGTCGGTATGACGAGGAGCAGCGCTATCACTGAATAGAGGGCGGCCAGCTTGATGTATGAACGTTGCTCGACCTCGCTCAGTTCAGGCGAGTACAGGGCAACCCACACCAGTGGAATCGCCGAGATTGCAACGGCGTCCACCACCACCGCAAAGATTCGCAACCAAGCGCCAATTCCCCGCCGCTGGGAACGCGAGGCGTCGGATTGATTGGGTTCGACGGGAGGTCGATTGTCCGCGACAAGGACCAGCTCGCCTTCAGCTTTGTGAGTGGGCTCCCCAGCCTCGTCTCGATTTTCTGCTGTACTCAGCCCAAACATTGCAATTCCCCACCGTCCGAGTCGGGCATTTCAGCGATCGGAGGGAAATCCCCCGACATCACCTCAAGGTAACCCGACACCGTGTAGCTAACCACACACATCATCTCTGCTCAAGGAGAAGATAGAGCGATTCACGAGATGACACGTGTTGCCTCAAAACTGACCCGATTCTGCGAAAGGAGTTTCAAAAGCCTAACTTCCGCAGCTCGTTCTTCCACCGGAGACACCCATTCTTGAATTTAGTTCACAAGGCAGATACCACGCCAAACCTTGCGCACGTCCGCCCACCATGCCCTCTCAGACGAGTTCGTCGAACTGCACGCGAACTCATCTCCGGGCTCGCCTCGCGGATGGCCGCTCGCCTACCGGCGAATGACGACCGCACCGACGGGATTGGAGGTAAGGCTTCGCAGCGCATCGCCCGTAAATCGTGCATCTCGAAGCGAGGTCGACCCCTCGGTGACAACCACGATGGTTGCGTCTGCCAGCGACATCAGCTGGCCACTCGGCACGGGTCCCGGAATCTGAGGACCATCGACAACGACGACATAGTTGCCGCTGAGTTCTCCAAGAACCTCGTGCAGGTTCGAGCGCATCCGAAGGATGTTTCCGCTGCGATCCACACCCGCCGGCAGAATCCGGATCATTCCAGTTGGAGGGATGAGCCCTTCAAGCATCGCTGGGGTGTACCCCTCTTCGAGTTGAAGCATCGCGTCCTCAACCGCAACCCGTCCGGCAAGGCACTCAGCCAATCCCGGTTCATCCGAGGCCCCAACGAGCCTCGTCAACGAGAAGTTCTCGAGGTCGGCGTCGACCAGTGCAACGGGTTGATCAAAGTTCCGAGCAATCGCGCAGCCGAGAGCCAGAATGAGCTTGGAGCGCTCAACATCGCTCTCAGGGCCCACAACTACCAGACGGTGGATCGGGCCGCGCGCGCCCAGGCGCTCAATTGCCGACAGCATTCCAAGCACAGCGTCCTGTGGGTTCGTACCACGACCGTCACCAACAGCGGAGATCCGCGCCAGCACTGGAATGTCGAGCGAGGAGCCCACGTCGCGGGCAGTTCCGATGACGGGCTTGCGGTATTGGCGGAAGGTGGCTGCTAGGAACGACAGGAGAAAGCCCAAACCTGCAGCCGTCAGCAGGCCAGCGAACCACGGCACATACACCTCCTCAATAGTTGGTGTGGCAAACACTTCCTGCACGATGGGTCCTGGGATGCGACTCTCAATCGGAAGTGACTTCTGGCCGCTCTCAACGATCTCCTGAAGCGTCGGGATGATTTCGTCTGACACCGTCTTCGCAAGCGCAAGCTTCTCCGAGCGAGTCGTGACTTCCAGATTCGCCGAGAGCGCCGGTCGATCAACTGAAATCATTGACTTCAGCGTCTCAACAGGAAGATCAATATCGGTTCGTGCCTTGAGCTCGGTCGCGAACCCCTTGTGGCCCATGATCGCTTCGAAGCTCCGAATCAACGTGTCGTTGTCGTTGCTGTTGTTGCCCGACATCACGATGAGCGTTCGGGTCACCGCGTATTGCTTGGGCACCAGAAACGAGACGCCAAGGCCAAGAAGCGCTGCGAGCAACGTCACAGCACCAATCGCTAGCCAAGTCCGCTTACTGAAGCGAAAACTCAGCGCGCTACGTTCCTCGATAATCGTGGGGTCGGCGAGTGTTGCAAGCGCGCCGCCAGACCCCTGGTTCGTATTCACAATGTCAACCATTACGCCACCTTCAGTACCCGCCAACGACACAAACCGGCAGGGGATGAGCGGACAGAGCCGCTTCAACTCCGCAGGCTACCGACAATGCGCCCTTGGAGGCCAGACATGCAAGCAATTCGCTCATCATTCACAACAGCTTCACATCCTCTTGAGAGTACGATTCCCATTGAAAATTGCCGAAAGGGCCCGAATAGTGACGTTTCGTCGCCTCGTGGGGATCACCGAGATCGGTGGAGCAAGGAAAATACCTACCAGAACGACGCTGTCCTGAGAGGCGCAGATCAGCTCAGTTCGCATTGAGCGGCAAGTGTCGCTATGTTGTGCAGCGCCATGGGTTCACTGATTAAAAAACGACGGAAACGAATGCGCAAGAAGAAGCACCGCAAGCTGCTTCGCCGCACTCGTCATCAGCGTCGAGCTCGCGGGAAATAGTCCCCAGCTTGGCGACAACTTCATATCCTGAAGAGCCGCCCACATGGCGGTTTTTTGGGTTTTGGTCTCCTACTACGTGTTCAACACTCCACTAGTAAGGGTCACCGAGGGGTAGCGCCGGGGTGGTTCGAACTACTCGAAACCCCGGGCCCTCGTAGGCTCCGGAGACGAACCATGTGGAGCCGCTACCAGCCAGTCGTGGCTCTTGTTCAGTCAGATCGCGCAGGAGAGCGCGCCATTCCCTGAGTTCCGGATAGGCCTCGATCGCCGCGTCAGTCAGATCATTTCCGGCAGTCTCGGAACTCACTGGCCCGCCCATCTCGTCCCAGCGCCGATAGACCACTGGTGTTGAGCAATGAACCGGCGGCGTGAGCAAGGTGAAGATCTGCTCGTGGAACGGAAGCGGTTCGATCACCTCGCCAATGCCGGTAACCCGAGCCCTTCCGCCAACGAGGCTGAACGCCACGTCCGCTCCAAGGTTTGCCGCCGCTCGAGAATCATTGAACCCCGCCCAGCGGAGAATCGCGGCAGCATCACTTGAGCCTCCGCCAAGCCCAGCCCCAGCAGGAATGTTCTTCTCGACGGAAACACGGGCGGTTCTGTCCACCAGTCGGAGTGCGCGAGCCACAAGATCATCCTTGGGATCAAGGGCACGCAACGCAGTTGAGGCCGGGCCGCCCATCGTGACCTGCGATTGGTCAGCCTGCTCGATCAGAATTCGATCCATCAGATCGAGTGACACCATCTCGGCATCAATCAGGTGCATCCCATCAGCGCGCAGCCCGGTGATTCGAAGTGACAGTGTGAGCTTGGCTGGCGCTTGGAGTTCGGCCATCTCATGAACCTAGCCTGAGGGTTTGGCTGAGCTGGAAACGGCTTCGCTCAGTCGAACCCAGGCTTCAATTCCGAGCTGCTCAGGCCGGTCACCTGGGTCAATCTCGGCGAGTCTGAACGCTTCAGCGGAAACCATTCCAGACAACGAGTTGCGCAACGTCTTACGCCGTTGTGCGAAGCCGGCCTGGACAAGCGGAAAGACGAACTCGGGATCCGGAAGCGCGCTCGTTGGGTGCCGATCGATCCGAACCAGCGAGGAAGCAACATTGGGCTTTGGAACGAACACGTCAGCCGGTACGTCACCAACCATCGTTGCCGTTCCCCAGAATGCAGTTTTGACGCTCGGAATTCCGTACGCCTTTGTTCCGGGTTTCGCCACGAACCGTTGAGCCACCTCGCGTTGAACCATCACTAAGAACGAACGGGCCGCTGGAGCCTGGGCAAGCATGTTCAACACCACGGATGCGGCAACGTTGTAGGGCAGGTTGGCAATCACCATGTAGGGACCGGGTCCCAACAATTGACTCCATTCGACCGTCAGTGCATCACAATGAAGCACTCGCGCCTTGTCCCCCACTACCTCTGAGAGCGCTGGCAATACACGGTCATCAATTTCCAGCGCCAACACATCAGCCCCGACCTCGATACAGCCGAGCGTGAGCGATCCAAGCCCCGGTCCAATCTCGATCACTTGATCGCCAGGTTGGATGCCCGAAAGCCGAACAATTCTCCGAATGGTATTCGGGTCGACCACGTAGTTCTGACCCAAGGTTTTGTGTGGCCTCAAGTCGTAACGCTGCATCAACGAATTGAGCCAGGTCCGGGTCATGAGCGCTGGCGCCGCTTCCTCGTTCACCATCAGGTAGGCGCCGGTGTGCCCGCTGCGGCCGGATCCGGACTAGGAGCAGGCTCGGGTGCGACTGCAGGTGGAGCCTCAGGCACCACTGGCGTCGTCGCTGGAGGTTGGGGTTCGACTGGTGGTGAGGGAGCTGCGGGTTCAGAGGGTGGCGTTGATGATTTCTTGGGCGCAGTTGAACTGGGCACGGCCACAGTGGTGGTGGAGCCCCCAGGTTTCGCCACGGTGGTGTCCTTGGGTGCCTGAACCACTGCAGCAGCCCCAAGTTGAAGCTGGGATATCCGGCGTTGCGTTGCCTCGTCATCCTCGCTGTACACACTTGAACCGTGGGGAAGCCAGCTTGGCTTCAGTTCAACTTTCTGAGGCGGTGCCTTGACCCCATCACCTTCATCGGCCGGCAGCGTGGAGGTCGTGGTGCTCGTGGCGAGCGGGGCAGATGAGGGCGCCATCTCCGTGGAGGCCGCTGGGACGCTCGTCGAGGTTGCCGGAGCTGACTGGTTCGATG